>JACDGQ010000573.1 GCA_013821615.1 Planctomycetota bacterium | reverse complement strand
GGGTGGCGGCGGGCGCCGACGCGGAGGTGGCGGCCGGTGGGACCACCGCATCGGTGGCGGCCGGCGCCTGGGTCTTTGCGGTATCGATGGCGCGGGCGGCGTCGACCACCACGCCGACGGTCGATTCGTTGGCGAGGGTCGCATGGTCGGTGGAGGCCACGCCCAGGGTCGGGGCCGGATCGCCGGGTCCGCGCGGCAGGTGCGAGGGCTTGACGCCCTTGGCCAGGCAGCGGCCGCAGATGTGGCGCGCGCCGTCGCTCCAGCCGGGACCACGATCGCGATCGGGATCGCCCAGCCTGCCGTCGCACACGGCGCACACCGCCGGCATCGGCGTGGCGTGCACCACCAGCTGGGTGTCGGTGATGTCGTGGGAATCGTCGCGCTCGCGCCGCACGTCGGCAGCGATGACCAGCGCGGCGAGGGGCTCCGGCACGCTCGTGAGGATGGGCGCTGCGATCGGCGCGGCCTTGATCGGCGTCAGGGCCGAGGCGAGTTCGACGCGGAACACGTCCTTGCCGATCGCCACCTGATCGCCGTCGGCGAGCTCGGCGGAGCGCATCTCCTTGCCGTTGATCAAGCATACCATGCGCGAGCGGTTGTCGAGCCGGTAGGCGCTGCCGCTCCAGGCGATGCTGACCTGCCCAGCGTCCTGACGCGTGGTGCGGGTCTGGATGGTGAGCGGCTTGTCCGCGGCGATGCGCAGCCGGCGCCCGGCGGCAGCGCCGACCAGTCCGGCCAGATTCATCGGCAGCGGCGTGGTCATCATGCGAGCGTAACCCCACGAGGACCATGGGCCAGCGAATCCACCTGCCGACCTGTTTGCCGGGAAGGCGCGGTCCGGCTTTCGGATGCTGCAGAGTCCAGGTGCCAACTCCGTGCCATGACAGGTTGTTCCACCGAGCACGGGAAATCGCGCGCGCGCCGCAGCGCGAATCACGCCGCACGCTGGCGCCCGGACGCCGGACGCTCGCGACGTTGGTGCAATGGCCGAGCGCTCAGAGCGTCACCTGGGCCCCCGCGATGATGCGCGGTACCTCCGCCATCAGGCTCTGGAAGCCTGCCGCATCGAGGCCGGCGGCCTGGATCAGCACGCCGTCCATGCGCCTGTCGAAGGGATGGTTCTTGAGCACGCCGACCCCAGCGGCGTAGATCAGGCGCTCGGCCAGGCGCACCGCGGCGAGCTGCTTGAGCTCGGGCGCTTCGGCGCTGGTCGGAATGCGGTGGTGGCAGGAGATCACCTGGCGCAAACGCGCCGGCAGCAGCCAGCGGTCCGCGATGCGTTCGCCGACCCAGGAATGGTCGAAGCCGAGGGTCTTGCGCTCGCGCGTGAGGATGTCGATCGGCTCCTCGCCGCTCTCGCGGCGCAGGGCGACGCCGTGCTTGGCCAGCAGCGGCCCGAGCACCAGCATGCCGACGTCGCGCATCAGTCCGGCCAGGAAGTACTCTTCGGCCTCGTCGCGCGAAACCCCGGTGCGCTGGGCGACCACCCGCGCGAGGCCGGCGGTGGCGATGCTGTTCTTCCACAGGCCCTGGTCGTCGAAGCCGTAGGCGCTGAGGTCGAGGACCAGCAGGTTGGAGACCGAGGCGGCCATGACCAGGCTCTTGAGGCTGGCGAAGCCGATGATCGAGACCGCCTGGGCGATCGAGGCGACCGGGTTGGCGAGGCTGTAGAACGGGCTGTTGACTAGGCGCATCAGGCGCCCGGCGATGACCATGTCCTGCCCGATCAGGCTCTCGAGATCGGCGGCCGAGCTCTGCTGGCTGCCGACCTGGGCGAGGATGCGCGTGACCACGGTGGGCAGCGATGGGAGGCGGTCGATCGCCGCGAAGATGTCGGCCTCGCCGAGCCGGATCACCGACTGGCCGCGGGACCGGTAGGACAACCCGGAGTCGTCCTCCTCGTCGACGGTTTTCGCCAACCCCGGCTTGAAGCGCTTGCCAGCGAAGAGGTCGTCAGGCATCGGGCGGTCCTCCCTCGGGCATCCGCCCGGACGGGAGCATACCATGGGAATACGGGGGGAATGGGAGGGAAGAAGGGGAGGGCAAGAGGGTTGGAGGGGAGAAGGGACAGCCGACGTATCCCCTGGCATCAAAGCGCCCTCGCGGGATTTCCCCTGCACGTTGATCCGCCCGTGGGCCAAGCACGTCTGGCTGCGGATATCCTCTCCTGCCTTCCTTACTTCCCTCCCACCCTCCTGCCTTCCCCTTCTACCCTCCTTGCTCCACCGCCGCGCTGGACTTGCCGCCAGCACACGGTTAATGCACGCCCAACGCCAACCATGCCGATGCCGTCTGCCATGCCCTGCAACCGCTGGAAGCCCCTGCCCGGTGGGGTCGGATGACCTTGCGAGCCCCCGACGAGGGCGACCAGCGCGCCGAGCGCCTGTCCCGCGCCCTGGTCGCCCTGCGCCACGCCCAGGAGGCGTGGCTCGACGACCTGCATCAGGTCTGCCTGGGCGATCCGGCGGTGGTCTCGGCCTTCCGCCGCTGGGAGGAGCGCCTGACCCTGATCAAGCTGCACCTCCACCGCTGCGAGGCGCGGCTGCTGCATTGGCTGATGATCCCCGGGCGCGCGCGCGGCGACGCCCCGGCGGCCCCGGGACTGCCGCAGCGCCGTATCCTGGCCCGCGATTGGCGCGAGCGTCTCGAACACTGGTTCAGCGCGCAGCGCATCGATCCCGCCTACCGTCGCATCGAGGACGTCCTCGACCACGACCAGGAGGCGGTGACCGCGGACATCGTCACCGACCTCGCCCAGCTCGCCGAGCTTGCCACCCTGGCGGTCGCCGCGCTCGCCGGGGTCGGCGACGACAGCGACCAGGACGCGCTCGAGGACCTCGCCTTCTACCGCGTGATCGGACCATGGCGGAGCCAGGGCCAGCCGGCCCTGCACGACGTGCTGCGCTGGTTGGCCGAACACCTGCGCGACCAGGAGGACTGGTGAGCGGCGCGCGCCGCCACCGCTGCACGGCCTGCG
>JACDGQ010000572.1 GCA_013821615.1 Planctomycetota bacterium | reverse complement strand
GCTCGGCATCGATCGCGTCGCCAGGCGAGCTGGGGCTCGCCTCTCCCGGCGCGCCTACTCCAATTCGCGCGCCAAGCGGAATTCGCGGTAGTTGCCCTTCCAATCCGTCAGCTTCGGCATCCCGTCATCGCCATCCTCCATGACGATGGTGCGGTTGCCGATGGCGTCGATGAATTCGCGGTCGTGGCTGACGAAGATCAGGGTGCCCTGGTATTCCTCGAGCGCCTCCTGCAGGGCCTCGATCGACTCCATGTCGAGGTGGCTGGTGGGCTCGTCGAGGACCAGCACGTTGGCCTCCTGGAGCATCACCATCGAGAGCAGGCAGCGCACCTTCTCGCCACCCGAGAGCACCCCGACCTGCTTCTTCACGTCGTCGCCGGAGAACAGCATGCGTCCGAGCATCGAGCGCATGTTGTTGATGTCCTGGTTGTCCGTGTACTGCTTGATCCAGTCGACGATGCTGAGGTCCTTGTTGGTGAACAGGCCCGAACCCTCTTGCGGAAAATACGCGCGGCTGGTGGTCAGGCCCCAGGTGAGCTTGCCCGCGGAAGGCTCGAGCTCGCCGAGCAGCAGGCGGATGAGCGTGGTCTTGCCGATGCCGTTGCGGCCGACGATGCCGAGGCGGTCGCCGCGGTCGATGCGCGTGCTGAATTTGCTGATCAGGTTGGGCGCGCCGGCGTGCGCGAAGCTGATGTTCTCGACCTTGATGACGTCCTGGCCGCTGGGCTTGGGCAGTTTGAAGAACAGGCGCGGGGCGACGCGGCTGGACGGCACGACCTTCTGCCCGGAGAGCTGGGCGATCTGCTTTTCGCGGCTGGTCGCCTGCTTGGAGCGAGCGGCGTTCGACTTGAAGCGTTCGACGAAGAGCTTGAGCTTCTCGACCTGGCGCTCGATGCGTCCGACCTCCTTGCTGCGCTGGGCGCGCGCCAGCTGCTCCTGCGCCTGGTAGACGTCGTAGCTGCCGTTGAAGATGCGGATGGTCTTGTAGTCGACATCGCAGGTCAGGTTGCAGACGCGGTTGAGGAAGTGGCGGTCGTGGCTGACCACGACGATCACGCCCTCGTAGTCGGCGAGGAACTTCTCCAGCCACACCATCGCCGGGATGTCGAGGTTGTTGGTCGGCTCGTCGAGCAGCAGCACGTCGGGCTTGGAGAACAGCGCCTGGGTGAGCAGCACGCGCACTTTCAGGGCGCTGTCGATATCGCCGAGGTTCTTGTCGTGGACCTCCGGCGGCACGCCGAGGTCGGTGAGCACCTCGGCGGCGTTGCTCTCCTGCGAGTAGCCGTCGAGCTCCTGGAACTTCTCCTGGAGCTCGCCCAGGCGCGCGCCGTCGGCGTCGGTGAAGTCGGCCTTGGCGGTGAGCGCGGCCATCTCGGCCTGCAGCTTCCAGATCACCGGGTGGCCCATCATCACCAGGTCGAGCACGCGCACGTCGTCGCTGCCCGAGATGTCCTGCTTGAGCCAGCCCATGCGCTTGCCGGGTTCGAGGAAGACCTGCCCGGTGGTCTGCTCCAGCTCGCCGGTGAGGATCTTGAGGAAGGTCGACTTGCCGGTGCCGTTCGCGCCGATCAGGCCGTAGCAGTTGCCCGGGGTGAACTTCAGGCTGACGTTCTCGAACAGCACCTTCTTGCCGAAGGCCATGCTGAGGGAACTGGTGGCGATCATGACGGCTCCGGTGACGGACGGGGCCGGGATGGTAGGCCGTCAGCTGGGCAGGGAAGGGGGGGATGCCCTTTGGGGGAGGGGAGAAGGGGAGGCAGGAGGGCGGAAGGGACGAATGCACCGCGAATCGCGTTGACGCATCCTGAACACTTCACTCCTGCGGTCATGCGGTCATGCGGTCATGCGGTCATGCGGTCCTTCTGCCCTTCCGCCCTCTTGCCATCCCCTTCTCCCCTCCTGTTTCCCCTTCCGCCGACCTTCCACGATTCCCCCCTGGACTCCCTCCGGCCCCGGCCAAGGTGGCGGCCCACGGAGTTCCGCGATGGATGGAATCGGCGCAGTGTGGTTCTACATCCTGGCCGCGCTCGGCTTCGGATTCGTGATCTTCATCCATGAGCTGGGCCACTTCCTGTTCGCGAAATGGGCGGGGGTGCGCGTCGACCGCTTCTCGATCGGCTTCGGGCCGGTGATCTTCCGCAAGCGCATCGGCGAGACCGAGTATGCGCTGTCGCTGCTGCCGCTGGGCGGCTACGTGGCGATGCTCGGCCAGGAGGACCTGCCCGAGAACATCCCCGCCGAGGACAAGGTCAACCCGCGCAGCTATCTGGCCAAGAGCGCTAGCTGGCGTGCGCTGATCCTGCTCGGCGGCGTGCTCTTCAACCTCATCTCCAGTTACATCATCCTGGTCGCGCTCTCGCTCTACGGCCGGCCGATCATCGCGCCGGTGGTCGGCGAGGTCGAGACCGAGATCCGCGACGCCAAGGGCCACGCCGAGCCCAGCCCGGCGGCGCGCCTGGGACTGCAGCGCGGCGACCGCATCCTGGCGGTGAACGGCGAAGAGGTGCGCTCGTTCGAGGACCTCACCCCGCTGGTGATGACCTCCGGCACCATCCCGCTGACCCTGACCGTGCAGCGGCGCGGCAGCGACGCTCCGCTGCTCCTGGCTGGCGCCGATGGCAAGGGCATCGCGCCGATCTTCGACCCGGCCAGCGGCACGCCCACCCTGGGCATCAAGCCGCCCGACGGCTGGCTCATCCAGGTGACCGGCCGTCTCGGCAGCGAAGCCCGCCCCGACGATCCCCGGCCCGGCGAGCGCATTGTCGCCGTCGACGGCCAGGATTTGGCGTCAGACCTCACCGGCCAGGAGCTGATGGGCCGGCTGCAGATGCGCCTCGGTCAGGATGTCGCGCTGACCCTCGCGCGCGGCGCGGTGCGGCGCACGGTCACCGTGCGCTACGCCGGCCCGGCCGAGGGCGGCGACGGCGCCTTCGGTTTCCCGGTGCGCCTCGGCAAGCTCGCCGCCGACAGCCCGGCCGCGCAGGGC
>JACDGQ010000571.1 GCA_013821615.1 Planctomycetota bacterium | reverse complement strand
CCGCTGCCGCTGCCGCCAAGGCCGCCGGTGCCGCACCGGGTGCCGCCGCTGCGGCGCCGGCGCGCTGATCGCGGATGCGTTGCAACAGGGCCTCGGCTTTTGCGCTCGGCTCAGCGGCGATGCTGATGAGCAGTTCGCTTTCCGCCTCGTCGAGGCGGCCGCCGCTGATCAGCACCGCACCGAGTTCACGGTGCACGAAGCACTGTACGAAGTGCATGCCATAGGTGCGGGCCAGGCGGCTGTCGTCCTGGCGCAGCGCGATGCAGGTGCGGAAGTCGGCCTCGGCCAGATCCAGGAAGCCACCCATCGCCCAGCTCACCCCGCGTTCGTAGTACTGCCACCAGCGGCCGCGGAACGGCTCCTGCGTGACGCCGAAGGTCGCGCCGTTGGCCGCCCGCGGCGCCGGCTGATCGCGCAGGCAGCCGGTCGTGCCGAGCAGCAGCCAGCCGCTTCCGGCGAGCAGGAGGAGGGTGCGTACGGGCGTTCTCATGGGCTCATCTCTCGACCCGGCGGACCAGCGCCGGGAAACGCGTGGGCAAGGTGCCGGCGACGGTCGCCGTCGCCGTGGCATCGGTCAGGGCCGTGACCGTGGCCACGGCCACCGGCGCCCCGGGCTGGTCCTCGGTTCCGATGAAGACGCGCAGGCGGTCGCCGATGTGCAGGCCATGGCGGCGCCCCAGGCTGATCTCATAGCCGCTGCCATCCGGGGCTGGTGCGAGGCGGCCCTGGGCGGGCAGGCGTGCGAGGCTGCTGTCCACCAGGGCCGCGGCCTGCTCGCCAGCCGCGGCGGGCTCGACCACATCGCTGCCCAGGATCTCGCGGGTTTCGACCGCGACCGTCTGCAGGTGGATGCGCGCCGCGGCCGGTTCACCGAGCACCACCAGGTGGCCGCCCACCATCTGGCCGTAATGCGCGGCGGTGTCGGCGCTGATCGCCCCACTGCCGGCCAGCGCCAGTTCCTGCTGCAGCACGCCCAGGTTCTTCTTCTCGACCATCAGCACCTGGTGCTTGACCAGGGCGTCGATCAGCGGCGCGGTCCCGATGTCGGGCGGCAGGCCGGGGGCGACGACGAAGACCGCGCGCGGTGGAGTCTGCCAGGAATCGCGCGCCGCCGCGCCCGCGTGCGCGGAGTTCCCGGACGCCGCCGCCCAGATGCCCGCGGCGACCAGCGCGGTGAGCATGAGGCCGCCGGCCAGGAGCAGTCCCGGTCGCCGCCGCGGTTCCCGCTCCGGCGGCCGGGGCATCACGTCCGAGAGCCCCGCCGCGGCCCGCAGCTCGCTCGCCGCCTGCGCGCCATCGGCGGGTCGCTGCTGCGGATCCTTGGCGAGCATGCGCATGATCAGGGCGCTGACCGGCTGCGGCACATCCGGGGCGAGGGCGCGGATGTCCGGCACCGGGTCGTTGAGATGGGCGAGCAGGACCTTGGTGATGGTGTCGCCGGCGAAGGGCAGGCGGCCGCTGATCAGTTCGTACAGCGAGACGCCCAGCGAATAGACGTCGGCTGGTGGCCCTGCGGTGGTGGTGTCCAGGGACTGCTCTGGCGACATGTAGGCCGGGGTGCCCATCACCGCCCGGGCCTTGGTCAGGTCCATGCCCGCGGCCTGCTGCTTGGCCACGCTCTGCTGCTTGGCCAGGCCGAGATCTGCCACCTTCAGGGTGCCATCGCCGGCGAGCATGAAATTGCCGGGCTTCACGTCGCGATGGATGATGCCCAGGCGATGGGCGGCCCCCAGACCGTCGGCCGCCTGCACCGCGAGCCGGCACGCATCCTGCCAGGGCAGCCCCTTGCGCTTGTGCTTGCGGATCAACGCATCGACGTCGCCGCCGGTGAGCAGTTCCATGACCAGGAACATGTGCCCACCCTCGTCTCCGGCGTTGAGCACCCGCACCACATTGGGGTGCTGGATCCTGGCCGCGGCGCGAATCTCCTGCAGGAAACGTTCCGAACCCTTGCTGCTCTTGAGCAGCTTGACGGCGACCTCGATGTCCAGGGTCTCGTGATGGGCGAGATAGACCTCACCCATGGCGCCCTGGCCGAGCAGCTTGGTGATCCGCGCGCCACCGATCCGCGCCGGGACGTGTGCGGGCAGTCCCGATTCGGTCGGTTTGGTCGCTGGCGTGGCGCGGATCGCCGCGCTGCCTGGCGTGGCCCTGGCCGCCGAGCCCTGGCCAACAGCGGCTGCGGGCGTGGCCTTTGCCACGTCGGCCGCAGGCGGTGCGGGATCGGCTGCCGGCGCCGTGGGAGCGGAGATCTGGGTGGTGGCAAGGCCGGATCCGGGGGCCACGTCAGCGGCCGCGATCTGAGCGCTGGGTCCGAGCCCCGGCGTGCTCGCCGCCAGCACCGGCAGGTCACCGAGTGGAGCAGGCACGTCCATGGTGGGTGAGGTCCGTGCGTGCACCGGCAGCACCGTGTCCGGCATGCCTGGCGACGCGTCGCTGCCGGGCTCCATGGTCAGCGCAGTGCGCAGCGCGGCGGGATCCGTCTGGGGGGGCGGGATGGTCAGGGCCGTATGGCGGTCCGCGCCCATGGTCAGCGCGGACTGCCGTTCAGCGGGCTCCGCTGCGGGCGGCGGTATGGTCAGCGCCGTCGGGTGATCCGCACCCAGGGACGCGTCTGGGTCCATGGTCTGCGATGTCTGCAGCCCGCCCGGTACCACGGGTACGATGGTCATCGCCGTCGCGGGTTCCGGTGCGTGCGGCTGCGCAGCAGCCAAGGTCGTGGCGGTCCGCCCGGCCGGCGCGCCCAGCGCTGGCGCCATGGTCTGGGAGGTCTCCTGTCCTGGTCCCGCGGCCGTGGCCGGCGGCATGGTCAACGCCGTCTCGGCTACCGGTTCGAACTGTGGTTTCGCGGGGGTGGTCATTTCATGTCTCCGCCGGCAACGGCCGACCGTGGTGATGTGCAGCGCCCTGGTGGGGCGCCCCCATGGACGTTGCCAGGGCGCTGCGCCAGACCATGGCGAGCATGAGCAGGATGAGCGCGGCCACGCCGGAGC
>JACDGQ010000570.1 GCA_013821615.1 Planctomycetota bacterium | reverse complement strand
CCCCACGAGGCCTGGGCCGATGGGCCTGGGATCAGGCCTTCTTCTTCTTGGTCCCGGCGGCCAGCTTCTCCTTGATCGCAGTCTTCTGACGGCGGTTGCGGCGCTCGCGGCGACGGCGTTTCTCGACCTTGTTGTACTGCTTGCTCATGGGGGCTCCGTTGGAAAAAGCTTTGGCGGAACGGTGCTGCCGGCGCCGGAAGGGTCAAGCGCCAAGTCGGGCACCGGTGGCGATGCGCGCGAGCAGCCAGGCGCGGATGTCGTCGAGCTCCTGCGGCACGTCGAGGTGGTGGGCCTTCGCGTATTCGCGCCAGGTCAGCGCCACGCCCAGGGCGACCAGGCGGTCCTTCTGCGCCCGGGTGTGGGCGATGGGGATGAGCTGATCGCTGCGCCCGTGCGTCATCAGCACCTGCTGCGTCCGGGTGGCCGGGGTGAAGGCCGCCGGGAACTCGTCGAGCAGGCACATGAACCCGCTGATCCCGATCAGGCCGGCGAAGCGCCGGGGGCTGCGCAGGCCGACATCGAGGGTCATCAGGCAGCCCTGGCTGAATCCCAGGATGAACAGGCGCTCGCTGGGCAGGTCGAGCTCGTCGAGCAGGTGGTCGATGAGCCGCACCAGCGCCGCCCGGCTGCTGCGCACCTGATCCGGGTCGGGCGCGAATGCGGGGCTGATGTCGAACCAGCTGAAGCCGTCGTGGTACGGGTTTGGCGCCTCGGCGAAGACGAAGCCGAGCTGGGGCAGGCTCAGCATCGGCGCCACCGGCTGCCAGCCATGGCGGCTGTCACCCAGACCGTGCAGGATCAGGCAGTACCAGGGCAATCCCCCGGGTACGGTGGGTGGCACGATATCGTAGCCGAGCAGCGCGGTCATCGGAGCGGTTCCGGTGCCGGACGCGGCGGCGCCTGGGTGCAGGAACGGGCCGGCCTGCCCTCACGGTGCGGAGACGGTGGCCGCGCTGGGGCGGCCGATTGCAGGCATGCGCTCATGCCGCCAGTCTGCCGGCCCGCGACGGACCGGAAGCGGCATCGTCCAGCGTCAGGGACGATGCGGAGCGCTGCTCAAGGCGCAGGGGTGCGCGCAAGGACCGCCGCGACGATGCGTCCGCCGCTCCAGCGCAGCCGCGTGCGGAAGCCGTTCGCACTGAAGACGACGCCATCATCGGCGCGTTCCAGCGCGCTGATGCCCGGGGCGCTCGCCAACGTGCGCGCCGCCGCCTCGAGGTCGGTGGTCGAGACCAGTCCGAGTGCTTCGGCCACCGGGACTGCCGGGCCATCGGTCGGGTAGTCCAGGTAGGCGAGCGCGAGCGGCCCACCGGTGGGCGTTACCCAGTGCAGCTCGGCATGCTGCTCAGGGAATACATCCACCGCGATGGTGCGCACGGCTCCGCCGCTGCGGCCGTCGCGGCGTTCCTCGTGGTGCGGGGTGGTCGTCGGGATGGCGACCTGCAGCTGCGCCCGCGCGTCGGGCGCGGCGAGCGCGATGCCGAACAGGCGACCGGTGACGACGTCGAGCTGGCTGGTGGACTGGTGGGGGCTGGCGAGCATGGCGTTTTCCCGGGAATCGTGGGTGCAGGCGGTGGGACCGAAGCTGATGGCGGCGAGGACGAGGGCGAGGGCGCGCCTCATGGATGACCGTGGGCCT
This sequence comes from Planctomycetota bacterium, assembly GCA_013821615.1. Classification (GTDB taxonomy): domain Bacteria; phylum Planctomycetota; class UBA11346; order UBA11346; family UBA11346; genus BOG-1363. Next base: position 1,354 of record JACDGQ010000570.1, on the reverse strand, counting down.
GGGCCGCCGGTTCGACGATGCGCCAGAAGCCATCGTGCTGCTCCGCCTTGCCGGGGAGCTTCGCGCTCGGCACGCCGTCGCGCAGCACGAATTCGATCTCGCTGGTCGAGGGCTCGGGATCGCCGGTGCGCGTCGTATAGGGGGAATTGGTCTTCAGGAAGCTGGTGAAGGCCTTGTCGACGCTACCCGCGGCCATGGTCTTGCGGAAGTCCCACATGCCCTCGTGCTCGGCCGCTACGGCGACTTGTTCGCCGGTGGCCTTCGGATCGCGCGCCTTCATGTCGCTGGCGAAGGCGTTATCGACGATCCAGCGTACATGCGACTCGTCGCGGATGGTGCTCTGCGACTCCTTGAAGGCCCAGCCGGCGGGATCGGGCTCGTTGTGCTTGCCCTTCAGGACGGTGTGGGCCGCTTCATGGACCAGGCGCCACACCGAGTAGTCAGCCTGCTCCGCGTCCGACTTGCCATCGAGCTCGGCAAGATTGATCTCGAGCTTCCCACCCTGACCGATGCGGTTGAGCGCGTTCAGCGTGGTGGAGCGCGTGAACGGTGCGCCGGAGCCGGCGACGCGCTCGAAATGCTCGCCGAAGGAGACCTTGCCGTCGTTGAGATCGGAGAGCGCCTGATGGACGCTGGCCGAGACCAGGGGATCCACCTTCGGGGTGTGGTCGAGGGTGTTGGCGAGTTCAACCAGGCGGTCGCGGCTGGCGTCCATGACCACGGCGGCATGGCGCTCTTTCGGGTTCATGCCGGTGACATCGATGTGGCTGTGCGCCACCGGCAGCGGGCCGCCGTGGTCGGCGGCGACGTCGGCGGCGACCGCGCCGCTGGCGAAGGCCCTGGCGGCGAGAGCGCCGCCGATCTGCACGTCGCTGCGCAGCGGGGTTGGCATCGTGATCTCACCACCCTCGTCGGCACCCGCTGCGTGCGGGCGCATTGCGCGCCCTGGCGCGGCGCGCTGCGCCAGGGTCTCGCCGGCTTCGTTATCGAGCGTGTGGTCGCTGCCCATGGGTCACCTCCGTGTGACCGGTGACCCTATCCGCACGCGGATCCGGACAAGATTGGCAGATGCGCGGTTCGCAGCGCGACGCTCGCCGGGCTCGCTACGGGGATGGTTTCCAACTATCGCTCAGCGCGGCGCGCTCACGGCTGCCAGTCCTTCGCCACCAGCTCACGGACGCGCCCCAACGCCTGGGCGGCATCGCCATGGTCGTGCTCGGCGGCCTGGCCGTACCAGCGCAGCGCCGTGAGGGGATCGATGCGTACGCCCAGGCCCTGCTCGTGGCAGCGGCCGAGCAGGAAGGCCGCATCGTCGCTGCCGGCGTCGGCGGCCTTGATCAGCAGCGGGATGGCC
>JACDGQ010000569.1 GCA_013821615.1 Planctomycetota bacterium | reverse complement strand
CAGATAGGACGAGGCCCCGGCAGGCTTCCCGAAACGCCGTCCGGACCCGGTCCGGACGGCGTTTCCCTGTCCATTTCCCGGTCCCTGCCCCGACCTCGCCCGAGAGCTGGTCTGGACCATCACGGACCACCCTCGAAACGCTCCTTCGCCTTGATCTGTCAGCCGCTTGCACCGCTGCGTGAGTGACACGAAAAGCGCCAAGGCTGCAGCGGGTGTTTCTTCCTGGATCAGCTCGCTATGGTGCGCACGTCCGCGCGCCCGTGGCCGCCCTGTCTCATGCGCGTCCAAACGCGTGCCAGGGAAGCCACTACGTGTCCCCCGGATCTTCTGGTAACCAGTCGCTTTCCCGGTCGGCCCCAGCCGCCGGCCGCTCGCTTCAGCAAGGAGTTGCAATGCGTCATCCCCGGCTGCCCGTGCTCGTCCCGGCGCTTCTCTCACTGGTCGCCCTGCCGCTGGCAGGGCCGCTCATGGCGGCCGATGCCCCAGCCCCGGCCACCCAGCCGGCGCCCGCGCTGAGCGCGGACCAGCAGAAGTTCTGGGCCGACGCCCAGCAGGGGAACGGCGAGCTCGCGCGCGCCCAGATCGAGGCCGAGGCGAAATACGTCCAGGCCCGGGCCGAGTTCGCCAACGCGCACTTCGTCGAGGCGTGCGAGGCGGTCGAGGCCGCGCTGCGGCTGTATCCCTCGCACGAGGCCGCCCAGGCGCTGCGCCAGGACATCCTCGCCGTGCTCAGCCGGCGCGACAACCGCCTCCAGATGGCCGCGACCTGGTTCCACGCCCTGCAGGACGTCAAGACCCAGGAGATCGCGGTGCGCCTCGCCGCGCTCATGGAGAGCGCCGAAGCCAAGTCCAAGGCTGGCGACTTCGCTGGTGCCGAGCTCGACTATGATCGCGTCGACGTCGGCCTGCGCTCCTTCCCCTACCAGTTCGACTGGGGCAAGCTGCCCGCCGAGGTCGAGGCCAAGCGTCTCGCGGCGCGCAACCAGGCGCGTACCGCCGCCGTCGCCCGCCAGGAGCAGAACCGCGACGACGCCCGCCGCAACGCCGAGCAGCAGAGCGACCTCCAGGAGGAGGCGCTCAAGAACAAGGTCGACGAGCTGCTGCGCCGCGCGCAGGCCTCCTACGACCGCAAGGACTACAAGCGCGCCGAGGTCGACGCGTGGAACGCGTACGAGCTCGACCGCCGCCGCGAGGACGCGCGTTCGCTCTACCTGAGCGCGCGCCGCAGCGGTCACGTGCAGTTCGACGACCGCTACCGCGAGGAGCGCCTCGAGCGCCTGGCGCGCGTCCACGAGGAGATCCACAAGGCCCTCATCCCGCAGAACGAACTGCTGGTCTATCCCGAGGACTGGCAGGTCCGCGCCCTGCGCAAGGCGCAGGAGATCGGCTCGAACCAGGTCGAACCGTGGGTCGCCCAGCTCAAGGACAAGCTCGAGCAGCGCGTCACCTTCGAGTTCGCCGACCAGTCGTTCGACGACGTCATCACCTTCCTGCGCCAGGTCACCAACACCACCATCATCACCGCGCCCGACGTGGTCGGCGGCGGCGGCGCGGGCAACGTCACCCTGCGCGTCAAGGACATGCGCTTCGGCGACGCCCTGAAGTGGATCCTCGAGCTCACCGGCCTGCACATGGCCCTGCAGAACCAGGCCATCTACATCTCGAAGGCGCCGATCACCGGCGCCGTCACCCTGCGCATGTACGACGTCACCGACCTGGTCCTGCCGATCGGCGACTTCCCGGGCCGCGAGCTCGCGTACAACGCCGGCGCCGGCGGCATGGGCGGCGGCGGTGGCTTCAGCCTGTTCAAGGGCGGCATGATGGAGGCCGCCGCGGCCACCGGCCGGCCGGCCGATCCCGCTGCGCTGATGGACTTCATCAAGTCCAACGTCGCCAAGGACACCTGGGACAAGGAAGGCATCGCCATCGACCAGCGCGGCGGCCAGACCCTGTTCGTCTCGCAGAGCCCCGAGGTCCACACCCTCATCGACCAGCTGCTGACCAACCTGCGCAACCAGGGTTCGCTGCAGGTGCACGTCAGCGTGCAGGTGCTCGACGTGCGCAAGGGCTTCTTCGAAGAGATCGGCGTCGAATACACCGATCCCGCCGCTGCCGCCGGCTCGGCCAACAATCCGAGTGGCCGCACCATCATCGGCGGCAGCAGCGACCACGGCTACGAGCGCCTCAATGACACCCTGTCCTACCAGGGCGACCTCAACAACATCCTGCCGGCGAACGCGACCAAGGCCAATTTCAACGGCATCAACCAGGGCCTGACCATCGACGGCTCCTACCATGGCGGCAGCTTCCTGCGCACCGACCAGATCAACGCCATCTTCAGTGCGGTCGAGCAGGAGACCGATGCGCAGATCCTCGAGCACCCCTCGATCACCTGCTTCAACGGCCAGCGCGCGAACGCCGCGTTCATCCACCAGTACGCCTACATCTCGGACTACGACATCGTCAACTTCACCTACGATCCCAAGATCGAAGTGCTGAACTACGGCGACCTGCTCGATGTGCGCCCGGTGGTCAGCTCGGACCGCAAGTACATCACCATGGAGATCCGCCCGAGCTCGGTGGTGCCGGAACAGTTCTTCGTCGAAATCCTGCGCGCCCCGCGCTTCGCGGTGGGCGGCAACTTCCTGGTCGTGCTCGGCATCAACAACTACCCGATCGAGCTGCCCAACGTCGAGGTGCGCACCATGCGCTCGACGGTGATGATGCCCGACAAGGGCACCCTGCTGATCGGCGGCTTCACCCAGGCGCTGCGCCAGAACACCCACTCCGGCATCCCGTTCCTGAGCCACATCCCGTTCCTCGGCCGCCTGTTCAGCAAGAACGGCGTCTACGACGAGAACCGCAAGATCTTCTTCATGCTCAACGCCGAGATCCTCGACCTGGGCGAAAAAGAGAAGATGCAGTGAGCTCCTGGCGGCAGCCACAACCAGGCGCCGCCGCCACGCGCGGACGCGGTCCTGGCGGAGTGCGGCGG
>JACDGQ010000568.1 GCA_013821615.1 Planctomycetota bacterium | reverse complement strand
GTACATCGAAGTCTTCTACAACAAGACCCGTCGCCACACCTCCATCGGCAATCTCAGCCCGATGGACTTCGAACTCCAGCGGGCCAAGGCCGCTTAACCACCCGTACGCAGAATCGGGGGAGGATCAGATGTCATTCGTGGGTTCACTTCAACACTGCATTGTGGGCATCGGTTTCTCCTCGGAATACTCGCACCCCGCACTCCGCACTCCGCACTCCGCACTTCCCCTGAACAGGAGACTCGCCCTCCGCCCCCCGCACTTCCCCTGGACAGTATCCCGGCATCCCCCAGCGTATCCCCATGCCCGCCCCTGGTGATTGTCGATGACCGGCGCCTTCCGGCCCTGGGACTGGGCGGTGTTCGCCGGCTATTTCGCCTTCCTGGTCGGCACCGGGGTGCTGCTGGCGCGGCGGCCGGGCGATGCCCGGGACTACTTCGTCGGGCACCGCCAGATGCCCTCCTGGGCGGTGGCGGTGTCGGTGCTGGCCTCGGCGCTGTCGGTGGCGACCTACCTGGGGGCGCCGCAGGAGGCGTACGCGGGCGACCTGACCTACCTGCTCGCCAACGTCGGCACCATGCTCGCCGTGGTGGTGGTCGCCTATGGCTTCATCCCGGCCTTCTACCGCCACGAGGTGGTGACGGTCTACCAGCTGCTGGGCGTGCGCTTCGGTCCGCGCGCGGCGCAAGCGGCGAGCTGGACCTTCCTGGTCGGGCGCGCCCTGGCGAGCGGCGCGCGGCTGTTCATGGCGGCGATCCCGGCGGGCATGATCCTGACCGGTGACGGCGACTCCGTCGCTCCGGTGGTGGCCGGGATCCTGATCCTGACCGCGATCGGCATCGCCTACACCCTGGTCGGCGGCATCAGCAGCATCATCTGGACCGACGTCATCCAGTTCATGATCATGATCGGTGCGGTGGTCGCCGCGGTAGTGCTGCTGTGGTCGCGCATCCCGGCCGCGCCCGCCGACATCTGGCACGCGCTGTCCGAGCCGCGCACGGACGGCCCCGGCAAGCTCGCGCTGGTGTCGCTGTCGCTGGATCCGACGCGGGCCAACACGCTGTGGACCGCGCTCGGCGGCTATCTGCTGCTCAACCTGGCGGTCTACGGCACCGACCAGGACCTGGCGCAGCGCATGCTCACGTGCCGCAATGCGGTGGCGGGTGGGCGGGCGGCCCTCGCCGCGCTCGTGATGAACATCCCGGTGGTGTTGCTGTTTTTGGGCCTGGGCCTGCTGCTGTGGGTGTTCTACCAGCGGCCCGACCTGATGGGCGGCGCGGCGCCCGCGTATCCCGTCCCCGGCGGACAGAAGGCTTTCCTCGCCTTCATCCTGCATGAGATGCCGCAGGGCATGGCCGGCCTGATGATGGCCGGGCTGTTCGCCATCGCGCTGACCAGCCTGCTGTCGGCGCTCAACGCCATGGCCTCGGCTTTCATCACCGACTGCTACCGCGGCGCGGCGCCGGGGCGCGACGAGCGCCATTACCTGACGGCCAGCCGCTGGGCGGTCGCGGGCGCCGGCGTGGTGGTCGCCCTGGTGGCGATCGGCTGCATGGCCTGGGAGCGGCACAGCCACATGAACCTGCTGGCGCTCGCCTTCAGCGTCATGGTGCTGGCCTGCTCGGGGCTGCTCGGGGTGTTCCTGACCGCGTTGTTCACCCGGCGCGGCAATCAGACCAGCGCCATCGCCGCTCTCGTGGTGGGCTTTGCGACCTGCGCGGTCCTGCAGTGGGCGCCCTACGCGGAATTTTTCTGGCCGGACGGCAGGCAGCTCGCCTGGCCATGGATCATGGTGATCGGCACCGCGGCCGCCTTCGCCACCTGCTGCGCTGGAACTCCCTCCGCACGCACCCGTGAGACCAGCCTGTGAACGATCTTCAGCACCTGCCGCCCCTGCTGCTGCCGGCGCCGCGCCTCCTCGTCGACAACCGCGACGGCGCCGGCTGGCTGGCCGTTCCGGCAACCGTGCGTATCAACGGGTACCCGCCGTACATCGCGCTGGCCACTGCGATCCTCGCCGACCACCTGCATCTGGCGGAGGCCACCCTCGCCGACTTCGGGATACTGTGCGTCGACGGGGATCCGCCTGAGCCCGCGCTCAACGGCAGTGAGGCCTACCGCCTGCGCATCGACACGCGGCGCATCCACCTCGCCGCGCACGGCGAGGCCGGCATGCGCCAGGGTCTGCATACGTTGGTGCAACTGATCACCCAGTACGGTCGCCGCCTACCGTGCCTCCTGATCGAAGACGCGCCGGTATTCGCAGTGCGCGGCGTGATGCTCGACGTCAGCCGCGACCGCGTGCCGACCATGGCGCACCTGCTCGAGACCGTCGACCAGCTCGCCGGGTGGAAGATCAACCACCTCCAGCTCTATACCGAGCACACCTTCGCCTACGCCGGCCATGAAGAGGTGTGGCGCGAAGCTTCGCCGCTGACCGCGGACGAGATGCGCACCCTGGACGCGCACTGCCGCGCGCACGGCATCGAGCTGGCCGCCAACCAGAACTGCTTCGGCCACCTGGCGTCGTGGCTCAAGCATCCGCGCTACGCGCCGCTGGGTGAGATCGCCCCGGACGCGGAGTGGGACTTCAACGGTCTGGTGATGCGGCGCGGCCCGTTCAGCCTCTGTCCGGGCGACCCGCGCGCGCTGGCGCTGGTCGAGGATCTGCTCGGCCAACTGCTGCCGACCGTCGCCGGGCCGCTGGTCAACATCGGCTGCGACGAGACCTTCGACCTCGGGCAGGGCCGCTCGAAGGACGAGGTCGCCCGCCGCGGGCGCGCCGCCGTCTACCTGGAATTCGTGCGTGCGATCTGCGCCGTGGTGCGCCGCCACGGCAAGCGCCCGATGTTCTGGGCCGACATCGCGCTGGAGCATCCCGAGGCGCTCGCCGAACTGCCTGCGGATCTCATCGGCCTGGCCTGGGGCTATGAGCCCGACGCGCCCTTCGCGCGCTGGTGCCAGCAGCTGCGCGCGGCCGGGCGCGAGGTGTGGGTGTGCCCCGGCAC
>JACDGQ010000567.1 GCA_013821615.1 Planctomycetota bacterium | reverse complement strand
GGCCTGGCGGTTGCAGGCGATCGACAGGGTGATCAGCGGGCACAGGCAGGCGATCGCCGCCGGCGACAGGCGGTGCAGGTTGCGCTCGACCAGGCGCGGCGCCACGCCGCGGATGACCTGCGCGAGCGTGAAGGGCGTGCCCAGCAGCAGCACGATGTACAGCGCCTGCAGCGCGAACAGCGCGGCCTCGCTGGGCTGGCCGGGGACGTGCTGGCCGATCCCGAAGAGGTGGAGCATGGCCGGCGCGGTCAGCGGGCAGATCAGGCTGCCGCCGAGCAGCAGCAGCAGCGCCAGGCCGCGCTCGCCGCCATAGAGATCGGCGAAGGCCAGGCTCGACAGCCCGCCCGGCATCATCCCGACCAGCAGCATCCCCGGCGCCCACTCCGGGGCCAAGGCCAGGGTCGCGGCGTAGGGGATGAGCGGCAGCAGCAGCAACTTGAGGACGATCAGCGCGCTGAGGCGCGGCAGCGCCCCGGGCTCGAGGAAGGCCGCGCGCACCTGGCCGAGGCTGACCTTGAGGCTGGAGCAGAACAGGATCCCGCCGAGCAGCACCGGCACCAGCGGCTTCAGTGCACTGAAATCGCCGGGCAGGACGAAGCCGGCGATCAGCGCGATGTAGGCGGGGATCCAGAAGGCCGAGCCGAGCAGGCGCGCGAGCACGATGGGGGTCCTTGCCGGGCGGACGGGCCGCGGCTGGGTGGATGGTGGGGCCCGCCCGCCCACCGCCAGGGGCGAGTCCCGGTCGACGCCGGGTGGATTCGCGAGTACAACCCTAGCCGGGAACACCGCCCTCTGCCCCACCCGCGCCGATGAACTCGCCCTCCGACCATCTGCTGTTCGGCAAATTGCTGCTCGAAAAGCGCCTGATCAGCGCCGAGCAGCTGGACCAGTGCCTCCGTCTGCAGGTCGCGCAGGCCGAGACCGGCGAGCCCCACCGCACTCTCGGCGACCTGCTCATGGAGCTGGGCCTGATCGACCGCGAGCAGCTCGAGGCGACGCTCTCCGAGCAGCGTCGGCGCCTGGTGCTGACCACCATCGGCCCCTACGTGCTGGTCGACCGCCTCGGCCAGGGCGGCATGGGCACGGTCTACCGCGCGCAGGTGCCGAACACCGCCACACGCGTGGCGCTCAAGCTGCTGCCCAAGCACCTCGCGGGCGACCCCAACTACCTCTCGCGCTTCCGTCGCGAGGCCCAGATCGGCGTCGGCATGGTCCACCCGCACATCGTGCGCGCGGTGGACTTCGGCGAGTACAAGGGCACCTACTACCTGGCGATGGAGATCGTCGAGGGGGGCACCCTCGACCAGCGCCTCGAAGACCTCGGCGCGCTCAGCGAGCGCAGTGCACTCAACATCGCCCGCGATCTGCTCGACGCGCTCGAGTACGCGCATCGCCGCGGACTGGTGCACCGCGACGTCAAGCCCTCGAACATCCTCTTCGACCTGCAGGGCGTCGCCAAGCTCAGCGACTTCGGCCTGAGCAAGGCCTCGGCCCCGGACCCCTCCTTCATGCTCGAGCACGGCCGCACCGTGGGCACTCCGCACTACATGGCGCCCGAGCAGGCCAAAGGCCAGGAGGTCGACGGCCGCGCCGATCTCTACGCGCTGGGCGCGACGCTCTACCACGCGGTCACCGGGCGGCCGCCGTTCAGCGCCTCCTCCGCGCACGGTCAGATGGAAGCCCAGGTCACCCAGGATGCGCCACCGCCGGAGTCCATCAATCCCGACATCAGCCCGGCCTGCAGCCGGCTGATCCGCACCTTCATGGCCAAGGACCGCGGCCTGCGCCCGCCTTCCGCGCTCGCCGCCCGGGCTGACGTCGAGCGCGTGCTGCGCGGCGAGCAGCCGGCGACCCCGGGTCCGCGCAACCTCGGCATCAAGCGTTCGACCACGGTGCGCGGCAACCAGGCGCGCACGCCGCTGCCCGCCTGGCTGGTGCCCGCCCTGGCCGTGCTGGTGGTGCTGCTGGCGGCGACGGTGATCTGGCTGCTGGTGCGGTGAGACGGAAGTTGCGAGCTGCGAGCTGCGAGTATCGAGTCTCGAAGCTCGCGACTCGCAGCTCGACACTCGCGCCTGCTTAGCCATCCCCGACCGGCACTGGCGGACCTTCCGGTTCGATGACCACCAGCACCGCCGCGCCCAGATCGCCCACGGCGAAATCAGCGGTGGCCGCGATGACCACCGTCGCGTCGCCGCGCAACGTGCCATCGGCGACGGTGGTGAGCACGATGGTCGCCTCCTGCGCGCCGGCGGGGATGATCAGGCTCGTGGGCGCGAGCGCATAGGTGGCCGGATCCGCGCTGCCAGAGCCGGCCAGGGCCACGCTGACGTCGCGGACCGCCGGGCGGTCGAGGCGCACGGTGAGCGTGGTGGCGGCGCCGGCGGTGACGAAGGCGTCGGCCGCGGTCAGCGACAGCACCGGCATGCCGGCGTCGACGATGACCACGACGACCGCTGACGCCTCGCCCGCGAGCGCGTTCTGGGCGCCGGCGATGACGATCGCGACCTGCTGGTCGCCGTCGGCCAGACCGTCGTCTTGCGCCACCAGCTGCACGCTGCCAGCCAGCAGGCCGGCGGGGATGACGATGGTCGGCGCGGTCAGCAGGCCCTGGGCGGCGCCGGCAGCGAGGGATACGGTGACCGCGCGGCCGCACGGTGCGGAAAGCGTGGCGGTGATGGTCGCCACGCCGCCCGCCTCGGCGATGACCGCCTGGTCGACGGCCAGCGCCACCAGCGGCGGCGCGTCGTCGTCGACGATCAGCGCCACCAGCGGCTCGACCATGGCGTCATCGACACCGGCAACCGCCGCGATGTGCAGCGCCAGCGCCTCGGTGCCCTCGAAGAGCTGATCGTCGATGACCATGAGCGTGACGCTGGCGCTGAGCGCACCCGCGGGGATGACGATCACGGGCGCCGACAGCTGCCAGTCGTCCGCGCTGGCCGGCTCCGCGCCATCCGCTAGCGGATCGGCGAGCACGGGTGCGGCCGGGCCAGCGGGATCTGCGCCGCCAAGCGCGGCG
>JACDGQ010000566.1 GCA_013821615.1 Planctomycetota bacterium | reverse complement strand
CACCACCACCTGCTGCGCGCCGCCGCGCACGGCGGCGTAGACCCCGCCGGAGGCGTCGCAGGCCAGGCCCCACACGTCCTTGACCGCCGCGAACGGCGTGACCTGGCCCGTAACCGTGTCGACCAGGACCACGCCATCGTGGTTGCTGCTGGCGTAGACGTGGGTCGCGTCGCGCGCCGCCAGCGCGGTCACCGCCGGCACGCTGATGACCTTGCGCAGCGCGCCGCTGACGGCGTCGACCACCAGCAGGGCGTCGCCCTTGGCGACGGCCATGACCAGGGTGCCGCCATTCGCGGCGAGCGCGCTGATCTCGTCGGGGATCTTCGCGTGCTGGGCGCTGTCGAGCAGGTCCTTTGGCGCGAGGTCGGGCGAGTCCCTACCCGGCCACGGTACGTAGGAGCCGTCGGCGAGGGCGATGCGGTAGACGCTGCCGTTCACGCCGAACACGTACTTCCCATCGCTGGCGACCTGCGTGCAGCCGGACATGCCCTGGCGGCTGTGCTTCCAGCTCACCGCGCCGTCGAGGTCGCAGGCGACCATCGCCTTGCCGGCCTCGGCGAAGCTCCAGCCGAGCAGCACACGGTCGCCCGCGCTCGCCGCGGAGATCGGCAGACCCTCGTCGCCGCCCCAGTTCTCCTTGCCGGTCGGGCCGTCCCACGGCGCGCTGCCGCTGTTCGCGGCCCAGCCGACCAGGCTCAGGCCCAGGCCCGGGTGGACCAGCGCCTGCCACGTGTAGTTGCCGGCCGGCACCGGCTCGCCGGGATCGCGCCACGAGAAGGTGGTGAGGCCGTCCCACAGCACCTCGTGCGCGCCCTTGGCGTAGAAGGCGGTGTTGAGCAGCTGACGCGCGACGCTGCCGTCGGCCGCGAGGATGTTCAGCGAGATGTAGCCGTCGAACGGCATGGTGAAGCTGATCTTCTTGTGCCCGGCCAGGGTCTTCTGCTTCACCAGCCCCGTCCAGTCGACCACCGGCATGCCGCCGTCGAGATGGACCGCGAACTCGCGGCGGTCGGAGAGGCGCACCGGCGCGGGCGCGACCGCGCCGACACCCATCAGCGTGGCGCTGCCCCAGGTCTGCGGGCTCATGAAGGTGAACACGCGGTCGACCTGCTGGCCGGGCGCGAACAGCTCCTTCACCGTCAGGCGGCCGTTGGTGCCGACCGTGAAATTGGGCTCGAAGGTCAGGCGGATGGCGGCGCCGGCGGATGGCTTGAAGCCGGCGGGCGCGATCAGCGCCCAGGGGATGGCGAGTTCCTGGGCGTAGCCGCTGCGATCGGCCGCGATCCTGAAGGCCTGCTGCGCGCCCTTGGTCTGCGCGTCCTTGAGCGCGCCCTGGTCGAACTTCACGCCATAGGCCACGTCCATGATGGTCTTGCCGTCGCGGCCGCGCCAGCACGTCCAGTGGGAACCGCGCGCCTGGTCGCCGCTGCCGACGATCACGCGGAACTGCAGGGAGTCGCCGGCGAAGCCGTAGTCGCCCTCGACCTGGCCGGGGTTGTTGAGCGGCGTGGGATCGCGAAAGCGCGCCAGCAGGTAGAGATGGTCGGCGTCCCAGGACGCGTGCGCCCACATCGCGAACTGCTCGCGCTGGTTCTCGACGTCACCGCAGGCGAAGATGCCGCCGGACAGGTCCCAGTCCGCGGCGTCGCCATCGATCGCCAGCGGCTTGGTGGCGGGCAGCACGCGCAGGCCGAGGTGCTCGGTCTCGGTGGCGTGGACGGGCGCGAGCGCGGCCAGGGAGGAGCACAGCAACGCCGCCAGGACGCCCTGACGGGTGCAGGGATTCAAGGGTAGACTGGGGGTGGGCATCGCGACTCCAGGGTCAGGTGCTGATGGTCAGGGTGAAGACCCGTGAGACCTGCCCTTTGTTTACCTGAAAACGCGGTCGTCGGGGAATAATTCACCCAGCGAGTGAAGTGAACCGACCTTGGACCCGGTCCTTCTACAAACAGCGTATTATAATGTAACTAGTTTATTTGTAGTTATTTAAGAATTATTTTTCAGCGCACTCCCGATTTTTTCCGACATCCTGGCCAACGACCGTCATTTGAGTCTGTTATATATCCCTAAGATTCCAGGAACAAAAAATGGTGTCTCGTTCCTTCGTCACCCGGCCGCCGCTCAAGCAGCTCGAGATCGAGCGCGTGCTGCGCCAGCGCATGCTCGCCGGCGATCTGCCGCCGAGCGCGCGCTTTCCGCGCCGCGACGATCTCCAGGAGGAGTTCAGCGTCAGTCGCGACACCATCCAGCGGGTCTTCGACCAGCTGCTCGCCGACGGCTTCATCATCGCCAATGGCCGCGCCGGGACCTTCGTGGTCGAGCGCCCGCCGCACCTGCACCGCTTCGCCCTGATCTTCCCCGAGCCGTTGGCGCGCTGGTCGCGCTTCTGGCACGCCCTGCACCGCGAGGCGAGCGTCCTCAGCCAGGGTGGCGAGCGCGAGCTGGTGTGCTTCCCCGACACCGTCGCGCACCCCGACAACCGCGGCTACCAGCAGCTGCTGCACGACGTGCGCGCGCTGCGCCTGGCGGGCATCGTGCTCGCTTCGCCGCCCGGCGGACTGGCCGGCACGCCGATCCTCGCCGAACCGCGCATCCCGTGCGTGTCGATCATGCTCGGCCCGCCCCTGCCCGGGCTGCCCGCGCTGTACCCCGACATGTCCTCGTTCGACGACCGCGCGCTCGACGAGTTCGCGGCCCGCGGCCACCGCCGCATCGCGGTGCTGACCACACCCGGCTACGCCAACGACCACCTGCGCGCCGGCCTGGTGCGGCGCGGCATGGACGGCGATCCGCGCCTGATGCAGGCCATCGACCCGGCCGGCGCACCGTGGGCGCGCAACTGCGCGCAGCTGCTGGTCGGCGGGCCGGACGTACGGCGCCCCGACGCGCTGCTGATCACCGACGACAACCTGGTCGAGCACGCGATGGCGGGCGTCGCCGCCGCCGGCGTGCGCGTGCCCGAGGACCTGCCGGTGATCGGACACTGCAATTTCCCGTGGCCGACGCCGAGCATGCTGCCGATCCGCCGCCTCGGCTTCGA
>JACDGQ010000028.1 GCA_013821615.1 Planctomycetota bacterium | reverse complement strand
TCGGACACGACTTGCAGAGAATTATCACGTCGCAACCAGACGAGAGCCATTTGTGCGACTGGATTTAGGGAGATCCCAGGACTGGGCGCCTTGAGGAAGCCGGGGACCACTGACCGCTGGCGCTCACGGTTTCCGCGCGCGGTGTGGTTCTCGGCAAGCATGGCATGGACGCGATCCCAGAGCACGCGATCGAGGATCGCGGCATGCTCGCCCTTGTAGACGCCCCCCTTATACACCACCTCCCCAAGGTAGGTCCGCTGATGCAGGACCTTGTAGAGGTAGGCCCGGTTCATGGGTTCGCCGGCATGGACCTTGCCGGATTTCGAGGTCCAGACCTTGGTCGTAATTCCATCGGCGCGCAGTTCGTTGGCGATTAGGGCCGGACTGCCGCACTGGCTGAATCGTGTGAAGATGCGGCGCACGGTAGTAGCCTCGGTCTCATTGACCACCAGCTTCTTGATCACGTAGTCCACATCATAGCCCAACGGCGGCACTCCGCCGACCCACTTCCCGCGCCTCCGGCTCGCGGCCATCTTGTCGCGGATGCGCTCCGCGATGTTCTCGCGCTCGAATTGCGCGAAGCAGATCAGAATGTTGAGAATCAACCGCCCCATGGGATTGGCCGTGTTGAACTGCTGCGTGACGCTGACGAAGGCCACCTCCTTGCGGTCGAACACCTGCAGGAGGGCGACAAAGTCGATGAGGCTCCGGGACAACCGGTCAATCTTGTACACCACGACGATATCGACCCGGCCCGCCTCAATGTCGTCCATAAGGCGGACGAGCGCCGGACGATCGGTGTTGGACCCCGTGAAGCCGCCATCATCGTAGCGGGTCGGCAGCGTGACCCACCCCTCGTGCTTCTGGCTCGCAATGAAGGTCTCGCCCGAATCGCGCTGCGCGTCGAGGCTATTGAACTCCTGCTCAAGTCCTTCTTCATGGCTCTTGCGGGTGTAGATCGCGCAGCGGCGCTTCAGGCCCGCCGGTCGAGGAGCAGTGGAGGCAATCATTTTCCCGCCACCTTCTGTCGCCGCAGCCCAAAGAAGCGCCAGCCATTCCAGTTGGTCCCGGTGATAGCGCGGGCGATATGGCTCAGGCTCTCGAAGCGCTGACCTCGGTACTGGAAGCCCTGGACGAGCACGATCACCTCGTGGCGTTCGCCACCGTGCTCCTTGATGATGAGGGTGCCGGCGACCGGCCGGTCTGGTTCTGCGGCGCGCGCCGCCGTCTCCTGGGCCATGCGGTCGATCTCACGCAGGCGCTGACGCGTGGCTTCGGAGATGCCGCCATAGGCCAACTCCTGCACGCGGTAGATGAGGCGGCTGCGCATCATCTCGCGCCCGAATCCCGGTGGAGCGGTTCCGAAGAGCGCCCGCCACTGCTCGCGCAGACGGGTCAGGTCGAGGTCCTGCAACTCTGCGATGTGGGCGAGGACGGTGACGCGGTCGGAGGTCACGGTGGTCATGTGCGGGGTTTCCTGACCCGCAATGGATCCCGGTCCGAGGGGAGATGGCAAGTCTCGGGTCCGAGTTTGGGGACCGGTATCTCATCACGCACCTGCGCGCGTCGCCGACGATGCCAGCGGATCACGCCGAGAGCGAGGATGGACGCCACCCGGTCGATCGATTCCTGGTCTGCCGCGGTCTGCGGTGTGCGTTGCGGTGTGCATTGACGGGACATGGCGTCTACCTCGCTCCAGTGCGGCAGGAGAAGTGCATGGGCAATTCCGTTCCCGATCGCGGGCTATTTACCCGTGCAGGGCCATCGGTGTCGATTCAGCTGGGAATAAGCGCTGGGCGTACAACCTTGCCCGGCTGATAAACAATGGCCAAACAAGGAGTTAGGAGATGTGGAAAACATGTCGAAAGATAGGTCTTTATTGACCTATTAGGCGCCTCAGAGTGCCGTTCGTCGTGACAACCTTGCTGCGTCCGGTGGCGCCACGACCGGTTCAAGGAGGCCCTATGGCCTCGGTGCATTTGACCATACCCGGCCCGCTCGCAGGCCTGGTTCCCCCCACCCCCCAACCCGATCAGGATGGCGTCTGGCTCCTGGTGCCCGCCCGTGCCCGGGTCATCGATAGCCCGGCTCCCACCCCCTCCGTCCCATCGCCTCTACCGTCGGCCGCTCCCGCGCCGGTGCCAGATGCGGCGCTCCTCACGTGGAGCTTCCGGCGCTGCGGGACGATCCGAGAGATCATCCAGGGCGGTCAGCGGGTGACCCTGCGCGATCGCCTCGGGCACCGCTACATCGACGCCCTGCTCCACCGCCCCTTCGAGGCCATCCCGACCATCGCAGTTGCCGCTGCCGAGCGCGGGCGTGATGTCCGGATGCTCACCGGATCCCGCGGCGAGAGCATGAGCGCGGCGAGCCTTGCTGAACTCAAGAAGCGCGCTGCTGATCTCCGGGAGGATCTCGATGAGGCGCGCGAGAACAGCCATGCCGCGCGTCAGGAAACGATCCTTACAGAACTCGAACGCATCGCGGGCGTCATTCGTGGCGCCACGGGAAAGGATGGGACGCCGCGTCGCCATACCGATGCCGAACGGGTGCGGGTCGCCGTCACCAATGCCATCCACCGCTCGATTTGGTCCATTGGTCAGCAATCGACAGTGATCGCTGCGTACTTCCGGCGGACAATCCAGACGGGGTATTGGCTCCAGTTCCGCCCTCAGAGTGACGAGCGCTGGTCTTAGCGAGCAACCCCCATTTCCCCCCTGGCCCCAGAAGTGGGTCGCATTCTGCGACCGGCTTCTGGGGCACTTTTACGCTTTTACGCTCACGCGCACCCTATTTCAATCGTGAGCGTCAATGCATCGATTCGGCCTCGGAAGGGGCGGCACATTATGTCGCCGGAATCTGAATGGTCCGTTATGGATCTATGACGCGGTTTCGGGAAGTAAGGATCTGAATAGGGATTCTGGACGAACCCCATCAGGCAGACCAGCGACCTGTCCATCTCCAAGTTCCATGATGAACCAATGGCCATCCTGAGCCTGGGCGAGATCCATGGTGAAGAATGGACTGGGAATCTTCGCCGCGATGGGGGAAAATTCGGCGAGATCCGGCAAAGTGCCAACCGGGGCTTCAGCCCAGTAATCCGAAAGGACGACGGCACGCCCACGAACCCAGAAACTGCGCACCTCAGCCCCCAGCGGCATGCCACTGCGTGGATGGATGCCACGCTGGAGCAAGGGGACGAAGCGGCGGAATACCAGACCTCCGACCAACATCTCGCCTTGGAGCTCGAGAAACCGTGCTGAAATTTGTTTTACGGCGTCTGGGTCGTTGGCGTTTGGGATATAACAAGCCGTTGACCAGGCGTGTTTCTGCGATTTCACCCAATCCTTAATAATTGCTGGACCCGGACCCAGTTGAGCAGCCGCCGAAGTGATGGCACCCCAATCAGGGCTGCCCCCAGGTAGCGCGAGCGCGGCTTCGATCCACGTGGAAGGGGCAGTCATGGTTTCGATGAATGGGTAGCTATCAGGAAGATGATGACAGATGCGGTACGAATCTGGAGATGTGACCTGCTCGAATCCACGCTCTCGGAGAGCGGCCGTGAACGCGCCGTAGACTTCCACTCGCATCATCCATCCGCGATAGAGGACACCCGGATCGCCGTCGGGGCCTGGCAGGAATCGGAGCGCTCGGATTGCATCCCCACGAAGAAGCTCGTCGTGGTCGACCACGGCTGTACGGAAGCCAAGCGCCAGGCAGGCATCCCATTCCGCCCGGTAATCGCTATCGGGACTTCTCGGCTGTCTCGAATCATTCGGGAAAAGAACAAGCATGGCCATGTCAGCCCTCGTGACCGAGTTGGATGACCGTGATCGCGTCAGGTCCCGCCACGGCAAACCGCATCCGTTTGGCGTCAAGGGCTATTGGTGGCGGCGCATCGTGATGATGCATGATGCTGCTGTTCTGCAGCCCGCTGGCGAGTTCAGGCCAAGCCGTGACGACCAAGCCACTGTGCAGGTCGACCAGTCGTGGATGATGATAGAAACAGACGGCATGATCACCAACGGGCATGAGGGTACCGACTGGCTCCGTGGTGGGCACGCTGGAAATCGTCGCCAGCGACGTCAGGTCGACCACGCTCACCCTGGAATTCGTTCCATTGTCCTGCTCGCCCGCCAGCACCAGTCGGTCGTTTCCCGAGAAGGCGGCCGAGTGGATTTCGAATAGGTCATCGCCATCGCCAAACTTGTTTTCCAAATTCAGACCTGGCCCATCAAGACTGGCTGGGTCCCGAATCGCATCACTCACTGCATAGATCTGAATGGTGTCAATTGGATGCCAGACCCAGCCAGCACTCAAGAGAAACCGCGCGTCTGGGCTTACCTGTAGTCGTGAATGGAAGAAGTCGCACGCTTTCGTTGAACGCTTGGTGACGATTTCTCCCGTAAGAACGTCTTCAATCTCCAATTCGTTGTAGTCGTTTGGGCAATGGGCAAGGAGATGCCTGCCCTCCACGATTAAGAAGACGATCGGGTATTCATATACATGGGCATGGTAGAAGCTGCGATTGAGTTCGCGAACAATTTTCCCACGTTCAAGGATAATAGCCTTGGTACCAAGCGCCTCATAGATAACTTGAAAGCGTGCATCTGGCGAAGTGATCGCTCGGTCGAACCTGAAAGCATAATGTACGCCACTAGGCTGCGATGTTCCATCAAGCCCATAGCGGGCGCCTCCTCCTACCCAGTCGACGAGCACATCACCCTCCCAGGACAACGAGCGAGGCGCAGCCCGCTTGTTCAGCGATATCGTCGTGCGCTGGATCACTTTCATGATATTCTCATTGACTGAGATGACGAGCCACGCGCCACGGCCAGATAGTGATTTATGTAGGCCGATGCAAGTATTTCACCACTGAGCACAGATTCATTCATGAAGCATTTGATGTCGGCTTCACTGATTTTAATGGCAAATGGGTTCCGAGAAGAGAATGCGCTGAGCCGATACGCGTCAAAACCATCGGTTTGTCCGGTTGCACCGATATCGAAGTCGATCCAGAAGGCATCGTTCCAGAACGCCATGCCGTAGCCGTGAGGTCTGATGGTGAATCCGCAATTGGCGGCCTGCAACTCAGCCCATCTGGACATTCCGATCGCAACCCAATCCTGGTTCGACGCAGGCCTGGGTATGCCGGCCTTCTCCAATGCCTGCATCGCTAATTCCTGGCACGCATGAAATTGACGAATCAACTGTTCCAGACCGCTATGCATGGGAAGGTCACTCCTGACCGGGCTGGCCAGCCTGACGCTGATTCTCCTGCTGATATTCTTGCAGGTGTTGATTGCTGAAACAACAGAAGATCACCTCGTCGAACCCGGTGCACGCCTTGCGAACCGTCGTTACGGCGACTCGACACGCCCCTGCAGACGGGTAACCATAGACCCCGGTGCTGATACCTGGAAAGGCGATGCGTCGACAACCAACGGTACGGGCTTGAACCAGGCACGCGACGTAGCACGACGCCAGAAGGTCCGCCTCACCCTGATTCCCGCCATGCCAGACAGGACCGACCGTATGGATGATGTAGCGAGCCGGGAGGCGGTAGCCTTTGGTCAGGCGTGCCTGTCCGATCGCACATCCACCAATGGTCTTGCACTCAGCAAGCAGCGCCGGGCCGGCGGCACGATGGATGGCTCCATCAACCCCGCCTCCGCCGAGAAGGCTCTCATTGGCAGCGTTAACGATCGCATCGATCGCCAGCGTGGTGATGTCCGCGCGAAGCGCCGTGAGCATAGTCATGGCTTCAACCCCTGGGTGGGTTTCAGCACTGAGAGCTCAACCGTCTCCCACGTCCAATTCCCCGGATTGAGAATGTAACCCAATGGCGCGTTTCGTCCATCGCTGCCGTCAATGGACCCGACACACCGGAACACTGTCTCACCAACCTCCGCCTCTCGGTGCGTATGGAAGTGGCCGAAGACCCATGATTTGGGTGAACGCTCGAGTTTTTTCCACAGTCGTACAAGGGCAGGCTCGCCGCAGTCGTCGTAGGGTCCACCATCAAAGCCCTTGGCCTGGATGTAGCGTTCGACCGCCAGAAACAGTTCGGCCGATCCATGTATGCCGACACCGATGGAGTGCGGACAGGAATGTGTGACCATCAGGTCAATGCTGGTCGCGTTGAAGGCCAGAGCAGCGCGATCCGCCTCCCGGTTGGTTACCCAGTTGGTGGTACCCTTCGCTGTGCTGCCGTGCTGGCTCCGGTCGGCATGGAGAGCTCCTCCCAAGAAACCGACGGTGATGCCAGCGACGGACGCCACATCACCTCGGCGGTGGACGATCAGATTGAACTCCTTGGCCCAACGATTGAAAGCGCCGTCGGCAGCCTGCGCCCAGAGCCAGGCATGGTCCTCGTGATTGCCCTCAATGACATGGACGGGCACTCGAAACGGCCGGTTGATCAGCATCTTCTCAAGCAGCGGGAAATAGAGCGGGAAGAATCCGAAATCGCCGACTTGAATGACGGCTGTCACGCCATGCCTGGCGACAGCCACGTCGATGGCGTCGATCAGCATGGACCACGAGGCGTGGCAATCACCCAGGACGAGGAGCGTCATGCAGGTTGCTGATCGAATGCTGATGGCCCGGGATCACCGTCAAGGATCGCCTGGATGTAGGCTGCGTAATCATCGCGCATGGGGAGTTCCAGATCGACACCCAGCCGACGCCGCTGAGCCTGAACGGACTGACCCGTGATCGGATTCAGACCTTCTTTGATCACCTGCACCCACCGTACGCCGATACCCCGTTTTTGCCAGTTCGGCAGGTCATTCACATTGATCCCACGCTGGTGCAGGAACTCGTTCTTGTCCGCTATTGCCATTCCGCTGAGACGCGCGGCGGCGGCCTTGGGGTCGGCACCCTCACGACGTTGGCTCCAATAGCAGTGGGCGTTGAGCGCATTGCGGTTCGCATCCTCCTGACGCCAGCGGAAGTAGTCGATCACCCGGCGGCGGTCCGGCAGCTGACAGATCCGGCAATCAAAGATGCCAAGTGCCCCCAGGCGCAGCGAAAAGATCGCACTCGCCTCGCCGGCCAAGATAGAGATCAGCTTGCGTTCCTTGCGATTGAACGACGTCTCATCGACGTGGAATAGCAGGCTAATCTCGTCCGACTGGGTATAGCCATAGATGATCCGCATGCCGATGCCCATAAGGTGCTCGACTGTCGCAACCATGTGGTCACGGAATCGGATGTCGAAGGGCGCATCGAAGTGGTGCACCTCCTTGGTGAGACGGGTAAATCCTCGTCCGTCCAACCGTGCTACGATCGTCATCCCCGGCAAGACGCAGTGATCGTGCGCCGTCTCGAAGACGCGCATCTGCTGGTCGAGTTCATCAAAGTCCATCGTTCCACTCCTGGATCTGGAATCCGCTGATTGGCACCATCGTCACGTACGACAACTGATCAAAGCTCTCGGCTCGACTCGGCAGCTCGAGTCGCTTGGCGCAGCCAAGGACACCGACGTCGGGAATCCGTGCATCGCCCTGTCGTTGGGCATTCCGCGCCAGGGCGTCGCTAACCCGAGACTGGAAGTAAAACCCATGAACATGGAATCCGGCGGCTTTGGCTGGCGCAATGTACCGCGCGCGCTCAATCGCCGTCGGGTTGGTGTTGTCGACCACAGTGTCCATGCGCGTTTCCAGGCACAAGGAGAGGAAGGCCATCTCACGGTTCCGCGTCCTCAGCAGATCGAGACTGATTCGGACGTGGCTGCCCAGGAAATGCTCCCGATAGAAGGACGTCTTCCCGCTCGCCTGGATGCCGATCAGGATCACCAGTTGAGGGATGCGCTCGCCTGTGGTGGGGTGAATGGTAGCGGGACTCATGTTGACGTTCGGGTGGGACGGGTGGTGAGCAGCCGTGTCCTAACGCCTACGAACATAGATGCCATGGCATGTGTCCCCTCCTCGCCAGAAAGCATCCCGCCAAGGACCCCGGATAGAACTGAGGACGTCGGACGTTCCACAAGGTTCCCCGCCACAAAAGGGTGTGTCCAGGAACCACGTTCACGACACCCCAGTCACCCCAGCATCAGCGCGAGTCCCGTCACAGGCGGTGGCCGTTCCCGGCCCGGTCTCGGCCTTGGCATTGCAGCCGCCCAGCGGTCGTTGTAGCGGCTGCTCACGCCACGGCTGCCGATGTTCTCCATCAGTCGTTTCCATCCCGTTACCAGCACTGGAAACGATGGTCACGCCGTGGAAACGGCGATGGGCACATCGTTACCAGAAAGGAAACGCTCTGCGGGCAACCGGAGCGTCCCATGTCCCTGCCTGCACCTGCTCGCACCCCCTCCCATCCCGCCCTGACGGCCCCTGCCACCAACGACCTGATCGAGCGCAAGCTGCGCTCGCTCCTCGGCTGCTGGGGGATCACCCGCGTCGATCTCGACGATATCCGCCAGGAACTCTACCTCGACCTCCTGGAACGGCTGCCCAAGCACGATCCCGCACGGTCCCCCGTCTCGCTGTTCGTCACGGTCTGCGTCCACCGCAAGATCTACAACCTCATCCGCGCCCGTCGCACGCGCCACTACGGCCCGGAGCAGCGCTTCCTCGAGCACAATGACGATGCTCCTGCCGGTGGACCGGTTCAGGAGGCCTGTGCCGCCGAGCGCACGGCGCGCATCCACCAGAACCTCAACGACCTCTGCCTCGACCTCAAGCCGGCGCTCGCCGAGCTTCCCGAGCACCTCCATGCCGTCGCCATCGGATTGATGTCGGACCGCGCGCGCTCGGTCGCGGCCGTCCTCGGCATCCCGCATGACCGGGTCTACCGCCATGTGCGCGAGATCCAGGCGGTGTTCGCCAAGCATGGCCTCGGCGCCTACGCCGCCTGATCGACACGGCCGTCGGGTCACGGGTAAATAGGCCCTTCGATCCCTCGGCCACCACCTCCACCACCCCAGGGATCCCCATGTCCACCCCCCTCTCCCGTACCATGACCAGTACCCTCATCCCCTTCACCGATCATCTCCTGACCGAGCCCGAAGAGGTCTACGCCGCCAAGCGGCGCGACTGGCTCTCCAGCCACTCGCTCACCGACTTCCGGCGCAACCCCCGCCTCTACCGTCACAAGCAGCTCGGCCTTGTGGTCGAACCGGATCGCGCGTCCTTTGCCATCGGGCGCGCCGCGCACTGCCGCGTCCTCGAAGGGCGCGCGGCATTCGAGGAGCGCTACGCCATCGGCGGCCCGCTCAATCCCAAGACCGGCCGCCCGTTCGGCCCCGACACCAAGGCCTTCGCCGAATGGGCGGCACAGCAGGGCCGTCCGGTCGTCTCCGAGGAGACGGCTGCGCTTTGCGAACAGCTGACGGGCGCGGTGCAAGCCCACGAGGAAGCCCTTGCCCTGCTCGCGCAGGGCCGTGCGGAGGGCGTGGTCCGCTGTGAGACCAGTGGCGTTCCCTGCCAGGGTCGGCTCGACTGGGTGCACCCCGAGCGCGGCATCGTCGACCTCAAGACCATCGACGACCTCGACTACTTCACCCTGCAGGCGCGCTCCTTCGCCTATGCGCACCAGCTCGCGTTCTACCGCGCACTGCTCACGGCGGTGTCCGGCCACGTCGCTGAGGTGCACGTCATCGTGGTCGAGAAGAAGGAACCCTTCCGCGTCGGGGTCTGGCGCTTCAGCGAGCAGGTCCTGGACGCCGCGGGGCGCGAGAACCTGGCGGCGATCGAGCGGCTGAAGGTCTGCCGGTCGGAGGACCGCTGGCCGACCGGCTATGAGGCCGTCCGGTCTTTCGATTACCTCGCCTGAACC
This sequence comes from Planctomycetota bacterium, assembly GCA_013821615.1. Lineage (GTDB taxonomy): Bacteria > Planctomycetota > UBA11346 > UBA11346 > UBA11346 > BOG-1363. The sequence continues at coordinate 4,803 of JACDGQ010000028.1, read as the reverse complement.
CCTCCCACCTCCTTGCACCGGAGCCACCATGCCCCCGCTCGCGTCCATCATCACCGGTACCACCCCCGGTCCCCGCCGCCTTCTCGTCTATGGGACGGCGGGTATTGGGAAGAGCACCTTCGCCACCTGCGCGCCAGCACCCGTCGTCATCCAGACCGAGGACGGCCTGGGCGAGGTCGATTGCCACAAGTTCCCGGTCGCAACCTCGCTCGACGCCGTCATGGGTGCGCTCGCAGCGCTCTTCTCCGAGGATCACCGCTACCGCACGGTGGTGATCGACTCCCTCGACTGGCTCGAACGACTCATCTGGGCCAAGGTGTGCCAGACCCGACAGGTGCCCTCCATCGAGGACATCGGCTACGGCAAAGGCTACGCCTTCGCCCTCCAGCACTGGCGCGATGTCCTCGACGGCCTCACCGCCCTGCGCGAGCAGCGCGGGATGACGGTCATCCTCATCGCGCACGCCAAGATCGAGCGCTTCGAGGATCCGCAGACCGAGGCCTACGACCGCTACGCGCCACGCCTGCACAAGACGGCCTCGGCGCTGGTCTCGGAGTGGTGCGACGAGGTCCTCTTCGCCGGCTACCGGGTCTTCACCAAGGCGCAGGACGATGGCTTCAACCGCACCCGCGTTCAGGGCCTCGGCTCGGGCGAGCGCGTGCTGAAGACCACGGAGCGTCCCTCGCACCTCGCCAAGAACCGGCTGAACCTGCCCGACGAGCTGCCGCTCGCGTGGAGCGCCTTCGCGGCGCTCCTGCCCGGTGCGGTCCCAGCCACCACCGCCGCTACACCGGCCTCCTTGACCTCCACCACCACCACCGCCACCCGCTGATCCAGGAGCCCCGTCATGGCCACCCTCTCTTTCGATGCCACCCAGGTCGAGCCGAGCACCGGCCGGGATCCCCTTCCGGCGGGCAAGTACGTCGTCGCCATCGTCGCCAGCGAGATGAAGCCGACCAAGAACGGCGCCGGGCAGTACCTCACCTGCGAATACCAGATCCTCGATGGCGAGCACAAGGGCCGGAAGCTCTGGTCGCGACACAACCTCCAGCATCCGAACGCGCAGACGGTGCAGATCGCTCGCGGCGAACTCTCGGCCATCTGCCGGGCTGTCGGTATCATGACACCCAAGGACAGCGCCGAGCTGCACAACCTGCCGCTCACGGTCACCGTGAAGCTGAAGAAGCGCGAGGACACCGGCGACGCCACCAACGAGATCACCGCCTGGGCCAAGCGCGACGCGGCCGTCGGTGCGCCCCAGCAGGCCGGCGCCGCTGGCGGCGCGCCCACCCCGCCATGGCTGCGGCGCTGACCATGGCGAGTGGTCATCGTCCGCCGTCCGGTTCTCCCCGGAATCCCCACCAGACCGAGCACACACGGCGCTGGTGCCGGGGACGCTCCGATGAGCCCATGAGCGCAGAACGGCACGAGTGGGAGCGGCTGAAGAGCCAGGCAGAACGACGCCAGCGCCTGAAGCGTCTGGTCCAGGAACGGCGCCGACGCCGGGCACGGGAGGCTGCATGTCCTCACTGAACGTCGGGATCGATCCCGGCCTGCGCGGTGGGATCGCGGCACTGGATCCTACCGGCCAGGTCATGGGCACCTGGCCGATGCCCGTCGCCGGCGGCGAGGTCTATGCTGCTGGGCTCGCCGATCTCCTGCGCTCGCTGCGCTGCTTCGACGGCTACCGTGACATCAGCCGCGTGTGCCTGGAGAAGGTCGGCGCCATGCCCAAGCAGGGCGTGGTATCGACCTTCCGCTTCGGGACCGGCTGGGGAACGGTGCGGGGCGTCTGCGCGGCCCTCGCCATCCCGGTCACGCTGGTCCCGCCGACGGTATGGAAGAAGTTCGTGCTCGTGGGCCTCGCCCATGACAAGGCGGGGGCCATCCAGTTTTGCGCGAATCGTTGGCCAACGGCAGATCTCATCCTCCCAGGGTGCCGGGTTGCGCACGACGGGATCGCAGAAGCACTCTGCCTTGCGCACTATGGGCTCATGCATGGGTGACGATCGATGGGCTCTGCCCTAGCTCGTGTGCTCGTGAGCGTGGGAGCGAACATCGACTCGGATGAATCTCGACAAGGTCCTCTCTGATCGACCCCTCTTGGGCATGAACCGTGACCACGCTCCGCCCCTATCAAGACGCTGCCGTCGCCGCGGTGTACGAGCACCTGGCCACGTCGGATGACAACCCCTGCATCGTCATCCCGACGGGCGGAGGCAAGGGGGTCATCATTGGGAAAATGTGTGCCGATGTCGTCGAGCGCTGGAACGGGCGTATTCTCGTCCTGACCCATGTGAAGGAGCTGGTCGACCAGAACGCCACGCAGGCCAGTCGATTCCTGTCGCCCCTGCTGGTGGGGGTCCATTCCGCTGGACTGCAGCGGCGCGACCTCGATCACCCCGTCATCGTCGCCAGCATCCAGTCGGTCTACCAGAAGGCCTTTGACCTCGGCCGATTCGATGTCGTCCTGGTCGACGAGGCCCACCTGCTACCCCCGGATGGGGAGGGGATGTACCAGACGTTCCTGCGCGACGCGCGGCAGGTCAATCCGCGCCTGCGCCTCGTTGGCCTCACCGCGACCCCGTTCCGCCTCAAGGATGGTCCGATCTGCGGGCCCGAGAACCTGCTCCAGCGCGTGTGCTACGACATCGGGGTGAAGGAGTTGATCCGCGACGGCTTCCTGTCCCCACTCATCAGCAAGGCCGGCAAGGCCTCAGCGGACACGAGCCGACTCCATGTCCGTGCCGGCGAGTTCGTCCCGGATGAGGTCGAGAGCCTCATGAACGAGGATGCGCTCGTGCACTCGGCCTGTGCCGAAATCATCGAGCAGACGCGAGCACGCCGTTCCTGCCTCATCTTCGCTGCCGGCGTCGCCCATGCAGGACATGTCGTCTCGACTCTGCGCGAGGCGTCTGGCGTCGAGGCGGCCTGCATCCTCGGTTCGACCGCGATCGCGGAGCGCGATCGCCTCGTGGGACAGTTCAAGCGCGGCGACGTACGCTACCTGGTCAACGTCGCAGTCTTGACCACGGGGTTCGATGCGCCGCAGGTCGACTGCGTCACCCTCCTGCGCCCGACCCTTTCGCCGGGACTCTACTACCAGATGGTCGGACGCGGATTCCGACTGGCCCCCGGCAAGCAGGATTGCCTGGTGCTCGACTTCGGCGGCAACGTGGTGCGCCATGGGCCGGTCGACGCCCTGCGCGTGAGCGCGCGGTCCGGAGCCGGGAGCGGGGAACCACCGGCGAAGGAATGTCCGCAGTGCCAGACGGTGATCGCCGCCGGCTATGCCACCTGCCCTCAGTGCGGATTCACCTTCCAGCCTCCGGACCGTGACCGTCACGAACGCGAAGCGACGTCAGCCGGCGTGCTTTCAGGCCAGGTGACCACCACCATCTATGCGGTCCGATCGGTGTTCGTTGCCGTCCATCAGAAACGCGGTGCTCCAGACGATGCCCCAAAGTCACTCCGGGTCGAGTACGAGGTCAGCCTCCATCGTTCCTACCGCGAATGGATCTGCTTCGAACACAGCGGATTCGCGCGCGGCAAAGCCGAAGCCTGGTGGCGGGCTCGTAGTCGGCTCCCCGTGCCGACGTCCGCCGCCGAAGCCTGCGGCCTGGTACATGCCGGCGCGCTCGCGCGCACCGTCCAGATCACCGTGAGATCCGTCGCCGGCGAGGACTTCGAGCGCATCGTCGATTGGACGCTGGAAGTTGCCGAGCCCCGCAGCGACCAGGACGAGCCAGCGTACGAGGCGCCGACCCCCTACGCGGATGACGACGAACCACCCTTCTGAACCGCTCTCCCCCCTCACTGGAGTTCTCATGCCTGCCGCCCCCGCCGCGTCATCGCCGTCAAGAGGCTACCTCCACTGTCCGACCTGTCGGAGCACCAACGTCATCCCGTCGGGCTTCTCGTGCCGAACCCTCCTCGGCGCCTTGGGCGAAGTCCGCATCGACCACCACGGAGTCCATCTCGATCCGTCGGTGCCGCCCTGCGAAGGCGGGGCAGACATCGCCATCGAGTACCGCTGCTTGGACGGGCACCGCTTCCGGGTGCGGCTGCGCACGACCTATGCCACGACCTCTGCGTTCACGCAGACACTTCCCTGCCCGGAGCGCGGGCAGAGTGGTCGTCGATGAGGAACGATTCTTACGGGAGCCAGTGCGGGAGATGGTGCCCAACGGCGAACATGCCCATCGCATGGGCGAAACCGACAGTGAAGAAGATGAAGGAAAGCACAAAGACCGACGATTCCCCTAAGGTCCTCAGGGGGAAAACTTCCGTGGTGACCAGGTCCGCCAGTTCGCGTTCGAGTGGCGTTCCACGACGCATGCCATTGAGCCCCTTCAGGTGATCGGGGGAATTCATGGCAGCCGCCAGGAAGATCGCCCAGCACAATAAGCCAACGACCATGCTCTCGACGGAAAGCATCACTGATCCCAGGGCTACAAGCCAGACTGAGATGACGGTATTGAGAAAGGAATCCCAGGCGATTTTTCCCTGCCTCGCAATTCGGAGTAGATCGTGCATACGGCTTCGGGGATTGTGGCTCATGATGTCTCCTTCCTCGCAAGATAGCCGATTCGATTCTCGCGTCTACCTGGCGCTGTTGTGTTACAAGTTCCATATAGGCTGATCCATGCTTGCGACCATAGCCACCTCGTACCACGCCTCAGGACTATGCATTCTTCTGTGCCCACCCCACAATTCATCACGTTCCAACCTTCGGATAGGATAGACGAACCCGCCTGCTCCGGATGGTGATGACGCCGGTGCCCGACAGGGCAGCGGCGATGG
>JACDGQ010000565.1 GCA_013821615.1 Planctomycetota bacterium | reverse complement strand
GAGAGGCGAGAGGCGAGAGGCGAGAGGCGAGAGGCGAGAGGCGAAAGGCGAGAGGCGAGAGGCGAGAGGCGAGAGGCGAGAGGCGAGAGGCCGAGCACACCGGGTTGGTGGTGCTCCATGGCGGGCGCGCAAGCGACGATGCGCCACTGCGCATGAGCCCGCGGAGCGGGCGGCAGAAATTAGCCCAGGGCGTGAGCCCTGGGACTCAGCGCGAATACAAACCATCTCTTACGGTCTGCGATTCCAGCCGGGCTAGGACGTCGGATCCAGTGACGACCCTGGCCGGCTGGAATCGCGGACCGTAAGAGATTCCGTCCCACGCCGAGTCCGCCGGACAGACCTCATTGAGCCAGAAATCCTGTCGCCCGCCTCCGCGGGCATGACTTCCCGATCGGACATGGGTCCCATTGCTCCCGCCCTGGGCTCATTTCTTCCGCCTGCTCCGCAGGCTCGTTTCATGCATTTACGAGCCTCTTTTCCCGCTCCATGGACCAATTCGGTTGCTCGTCGACCAAGGTGGCAACTTCCCCTCCATCGCGGGGAAAGAGCAAACTGATCGAACAAGAGGAACGGAGAAACGGAGGAAGACAGGGGTCCAGTGGAAAAGGCGAAATCAGGGGAAACGGCATCACCATCTCTTGGTCGTCCTCCGTTTCTCCGTTTCTCCGTTTCTCTTGTTCGATCCTGTCTTTCCATTTTTCGATCGACGAGACCCGACTGGGCAATGGTTCCACCACGCATGACGAGGAACCATCAACCATCCGATAAAGAAAGCACATGCTTGCATTCCAAAAAGAAAGCGCATGCTCCCATTCATGCGGGCAACGCCCCGCACCGGGAGCACCATGGGCCGTCGTCCATTCGTCCGTGAACAGATCCTCGAAGCCGCCTTCCACCTGATGGCGGTCGAGGGTTACGAAGCGGTCAGCACCAGGCAGATCGCCGAGCGCGCCGGCGTCGGCTCCGCATCGATGTTCAAGCACTTCGCGACCAAAGAAGACCTCGGTCGCGAGCTCTACCGCGTCGCGCTCGCGCCGCTCCAGGGCCAGTTCGTCGAGCTCGCAGCCTCGAAGCCCGAGCCGCGCGCTGCCCTGCGCGCCGCCCTGCGCCTGCTCTACACCGCTTACGACGAACGCCCGCGCGCCCTCGCGCTGCTGGTCTTCCCGCCGCACGAGATCACCCCGCCCGAGGTCGATCCCGCAGCGCCGCACGCGGTGCGCGCCGTGCTGCAGCGCCTGCTCGGCGCCGACGACGACCTCGCCGCCATCATCTGGGGCGCCCTCACCGGGCCGCTCCAGGACCGCTTCCTGCGCCGCCGCGCCGGCGCCATGACCCCGCACGCCGATGAGCACGCCAAGCGCATCGTCCGCCTGCTTCCCACCTGAACGGAGAACCGCCATGACGATCACCGCCGTCCGCGCCCTGGGCGTCGCCCTGAGTGCCGCCCTCGCCCTGCTGCTGCCGGCCTGCGCCGAACGCAGCGGCTTCCAATATGACTCGACACCCCAGCGCACGGATCACCCGAACGCGTCTGAGGCTGGCACGGCCCCGGGTGTGACCGCGGGTGCCGTTTCCGGAGAGGGAGGGCACGACGCCCAGGAACGGCTACGCGATCCGCACGCGCTGCTGGATCGCATCCAGGCGCCGACCCCCGGACAAGAGCCGCAGGCACCAGCGTCCGCCGGCCATGAGCGCGGCCCGCTGCTCGCCCGCGACCTCGGTGACGGTGCGAACGGCGAGAAGCTCGGCCGCCCGCGCGTCGCGGTCGAGGAGCGCGCCATGGACCAGCGCGACGCCTGGCGCTTCACCCGCACCGACCAGGCGGGCGGCGACGCCTCGACCTTCGGCACCGATGTCGACACCGCGTCCTACACCCAGGTGCGCGCCGTGCTGGCCGACGGGCGCCTGCCCGATCCCGGGATCGTGCGCATCGAGGAGATGCTCAACGCCTTCCACTACGACTATCAGCGCCCCTCCGCGACCGATGCCCACCCCTTCGCGATCAGCACCGACGTGGTCCCCTGCCCCTGGCAGCCGGCGCATCGCCTCGCGCGCATCGCCATCGCCGGGCGCGACGTGGACGCCGCGCAGCGCCCGCCGGTGAACCTGGTGTTCCTGATCGACGTCAGCGGTTCGATGAGCGCGGACAACCGCCTGCCACTGCTCAAGCGCGCCTTCACCCTGCTCGTCGACCAGCTCGATGGGCGCGACCACGTCGCCATCGTCACCTATGCGGGACGGGCCGGCATCGCCCTGCCGCCGACCTCCGGGGCGGAGCGCGGCGTCATCCTGCGCGCCATCGATGGGCTGCGCGCCGGCGGCTCGACCAACGGCGAGGCCGGCATCGCCGTCGCCTACCGTGTCGCGCGCCTGAACTTCGCGCGTGGCGCGGCCAACCGCGTGATCCTCGCGACCGACGGGGACTTCAACGTCGGCGCGACCGGGTCCGACGACCTGCTGCACTACGTGCGCCGCGAGGCCAACGCCGGCATCGGTCTGACCGCGCTCGGCGTGGGCATGGGCAACGAGCGCAACGAGGTGCTGCGCCAGCTCGCCGACCAGGGCAATGGCATCCACGCCTACCTGGACAGCGACGCCGAGGCGCGCCGCCTGTTCGTCACCGACCTGCCCGCCAGTCTGGTGACCATCGCCCAGGACGCGAAGGTGCAGGTGTTCTTCAACCCCGGCGCAGTCGCGGCCTGGCGCCTGCTCGGCTACGAGAAGCGCGCCCTGGCGCGCCGCGACTTCAATGACGACCGCGTCGACGCCGGCGACCTCGGCGCCGGCCACACCGTCACTGCGCTCTACGAACTGGTGCCGGCCACCGCGATCGCCCCGGCCGCCGCCGATGCCAATCCCTTCGTCGCCGAGGCCAGGCCCGCGCTGGTGCGCGAGGTCCTCGATCCCAGCCGCCTGATGCGCGTGCGCCTCCGCTACCAGCCGCCCGGCGGCGGCGACAGCCGGCTGCTCGAGAGCGACGTCGCCGATCGCATCGAGACCCAGCCCGAGCGCGAGACCGCCTGGGCCGCCGCGGTCGCCGGC
>JACDGQ010000564.1 GCA_013821615.1 Planctomycetota bacterium | reverse complement strand
CCGCTACGCCGTGCTCAGTCGCTTCGCTCCCTCCGCCGCGGCTAAGCGGCACGCCACTTGCGCTCGGGCGCCTTTCCAATTGCCCACCACGGGCGCAGTGCATGCTGTCGCCATATCGGCCATGGCCCCCGTTGCCTCTATGTTAGGCCATCAATGAAGAGGCTTATAGTACCCTTGGCGGTGACATTGCTAATTGCGTGTGTCGGATATACTTCAAATATAATTTCTAAATATAAAATTATTAACCAAGTAAAAGACGTAATTGCTAATGAAAATGCGTTTGGCGAAGAATTCGGATCGAATTACCTTAAAATGCTTGATCGCAATATAAAAATAGATGTTCCATTTGTAATAAGAAATCCAAATATGCAAAACACTGAATTAAATGAGTACCACGTAATGTTTTTTGGCCACCAATTATTTGCTCTGTAATCTGTTGGCGCGGCCTAACCAGTCGGTGAACGGGAGCCCATACTTCTCTGTTTCCAACTCGCCGCGCAAGTGGCATGCCGCTACGCCGTGCTCACCCGCAGATGCAGGTGATGGATTTGCGATGCATGGCCAGGCCCGGTCCCGTCTTTCGGCGTGGACCTCTGCCCCTATGCGACCATCCTCGATCGCCATGCGCCTGCTGCCCTGTGCTATCTTCACGCTGCTCTGCTTCGTCGCTGGAGCGCGAGCCGCCGACCCAGTCCCGCCGACGGTCACGCCGGCGACCACTGTCGTCGTCATCAACCACGCCAGCCTCGCCAGCGCGCAGGTCGCGCACGCCTGGATGACGCTGCGCGGCATCCCCGATGGCCAAGCAGTCGAGCTTGACGGTGTGCCCACGGCGCAGCACATGCCCTTGGCGGATTTCCGCCGTCTGGTGCTGGACCCGTTGGAAGTGGAACTGGTGCGCCGTGGGCGCGCCGCGTCCACGCTGCTGGTCGCCTACGGTCCGGATTTCCCGACCGCCATCGACTTCGACGACGCCGGGCTGCCGATGGGCGCGCGCAGCCCGGCATCGTTGACCGGGTTGACCCTGCTCGCGCCGCTGCTGGCGGTGGGCCCGCGGGCCTTCACCGCGGGCAATGCCAACCCCTATGCCGACCAGCCGGAGATGCCGGGGCGGCGCGAGAACCTGCGCGCCCTGGCGGATCCGCGCACGCGGCGCGCGGACCAGCTGCTGATCGACAAGGACTTCCCCGCGGCCGAGGCGCTGCTTGCCGAAATCGCGCGCGACATCCCCGCTGCGGACGTGCTCTACAACCTCGCCTGCGTCCAGGCGCTCGGCGGTCGCGCGCCCGACGCGCTGGCGACGCTGGGTCGTGCCGTCGACGCCGGCTGGTTCGACGATCAACACGCGCGCCGCGACAGCGACCTCACCAGCCTGCGCAGCGATCCCGCGTGGCGGGGACTGCTGCAGCGCATGCAGGATCAGGCGGCGCACATCGCGCCGGGTGACGTCGCGCCCTTCAATCAGGCGCCAGCGCAGGCCGGCTCACCGCCGGGCCGTCTCGCCATCCTGCTCGCCGCCACCACCGGCCGCGGGCTGACCGTTCACGAGGCGATCGCCAGCCTCACCCGCAGCGTCGCAGCCGACGGCTCGCGTCCGGCGGGCAGTGTGTACTACATGGCTTCGGCCGACGAGGCGCGCACCGGTCCGCGGCGCTGGGCCTTCGCCGCGGCGGCGGCGCGGCTTCGCCTGCTGGGAGTGGCGGCCGAGGTGCTCGAGGGCAACCTGCCACCGGCCGGTGCGCAGGTCGCGGGTGCCACGCTTGGCGTCGCGGATTTTGATTGGGTCGCCAGCGGCGCGACCATCCAGGGCGGCGCGTGGTGCGACCACCTGACCTCGTTCGGCGGCGCGCTGCAGGCCGGAGCCGGGCAGACGCCGCTCACGGCTTTCCTGCGCGCGGGCGCGGCGGGCGCGGGCGGGACGGTGGCGGAGCCGCTCAACCACCCGTTCAAGTTCCCCAGCGCCTTCGTGCACGTCTACCGCGCGCAGGGGCTCAGCTTGGTCGAGGCGGTGCACCGTGCGATGGCGGGGCCTTACCAATACCTGGTGGTGGGCGATCCGCTGTCGCGGCCGTGGGGCGCCGGGAAATAGCGCTCAAAAGCCGGGATCGTTGGCTGGCGCTGGGGCTGGGCCCTTGCCGTTCGCGGCCTTCACGGCGGTGACGATGTCGAGGATCGACGTCACCGGGATGCGCCACTCCTGACGCGTTCGACCATCGCCCACGCTCGCGGCCGCCGCGATCGGCGCGCTCGGCTTGAGCTTGGCGAGCGCATCCTTGACCGGCTGGGGCATGGGCCCGCCCATGGCGCCGGCCAGGTGGGCGAAGGCGCTGAGATTGAGGTCCAAGTAGACGTTGCGCCCGGGCCCGATGGTGCGCGTGGCAGCCACGGTCATGCCACCCTGCTTGCCGGCGAGGAGCGCGTCCAGCACCTTGGGATCGCTGGCCATGAAGGACATCGGTTGCGCATAGGCGAGCTCGTAGCCCATCGCCATGGCCTTGATCTGCGCGAGCTGGGCGGGCGGCACCTTGGTCTCGTCGATGACCATCTCGACTTTGTCGACCGGAGTGGCGCCGCTCTTGCGCACGTCCTGGGTGACCTTCAGCGTGATGCCATTCGCCTTGTTCATCGCCGCCAGCGCGCCGGTCTCGCCGTACATGCTGGCCAACAGCTTCTGCATCACCGCCCGCGCCTTGGCCGCATCGGGGGTGCCGTAGGCGCCCTCGATCTGCAGCTTGGCGGTGTCGCTCATGCCGAAGTGGAACGCACCGGCGCCGCTCCACGCGCCGAGCGAGGAACTGAACGCCGTGATCATCTCGGGCGTGATCATCTCCTTGCCTCCCGGCTGCGTCTGCAGCCGCCCGAGCAGGTCGGCGAAATAGGTCCCGGCGGCGGTGATGTCGTAGGCCACGGTGGCATCCATCATGCCCGGCTGCGGGGTCAGGCGCGCCGCCGCGGCCACCGCGCCGGCGGTCAGCGCGGCCGGGGGCGTCACCAGCGCCTTGGCCAGCGCGCTGCCGACTTTGGCGGCGATCACGGTGTCGAAGGA
>JACDGQ010000563.1 GCA_013821615.1 Planctomycetota bacterium | reverse complement strand
CCGTGGTGTGGGTCGCTGCTCATGCCCCGGTTCCCCGCGCCGGGGCCATCGACATCATCGCCATCCACGCAGGTCCGTCATGCGCGACCAGGATGGCCACCGAGGTGGAAAATCAAACTTCCTCCCGGCCCCCTCGCCGCTCCATCGCCCGGTCGGCCGCGTCATGCGCCGGCGCGGACCGGTGGCCTCCTGGACTTGATCCGATCCGGGGGCGCAGATGGTGCGTGGTTACGATCAGTCCAGGTCGGCGCTGTCAGCAACCGCTTCCTTGGCGTTCAGCGCCCGCGCAGGAAGGCGCCCCAGGCGTGGCGCTCCGCCCACACCAGGAACAGCGCCAGCACCGGCAGCATCAGCACCATGGGATTCGCCAGGCCCTCGCCGTTGGCCACGAAGATGTGGAAGGCGAGGATGTTGACGATGATCGGACCGAGGATCAGCAGGGCCAGGCGGCGGGTCCGCGGGATCATCACCAGCAGCCCGCCGAGCAGTTCGAGCGACTTCACGAAGTCCATGAAGTGGGTCGGGACCAGCGCGCCCATGAACAGGGCGGGAGGCGAACCTGCGGGCGGCATCTTCTCCGGCGTGTACAGGTGGAAGAAGTAGGTCACCGAGGCCATCAGGAAGACCAGGCCGAGGAGGATGCCGGCGATGAGGGCGGCGATGCGCATGGGATGCTCGCAGTTCAGGATGGTGTGCACGGGCGCGTGGCGACGGGGTTGCGAAGATGTAGGCGCTGGCGGCCCGCGCTGCAACAGGATCCACTGCGCAAGCGCGATAGCGCGTGGATTTCCCTGGTACATCAGTCGCGTAATGGCCGTTCACATTCGTCGACCACCGGCGTGCGGGTCGGCCAGCAGCAAGGCGCACCGCCCGGCGCAGCGGCGCGACGCTTGCGCAGATTGCCAGGGAAAGCCCATCAGCAATGCGGCCCACGCCCGGCTCTGCCTGCACTGGGGCTGCGGTGTCGGTCTGGTGGCGGCTGTGGTGGTCGCCTTCCCCACCGGCGATGCGCAGGCCAAGCTGGTCGCCCGCGACCAGCCGGTCGCGCTGGCGGCGATGGAGGGCCGCTTCGAGAGCGGCAGTGAGGCGCATCTCACCCTCATCGGCCAACCGAATTTGCGCACGCAGACCATCGACAACGCCATCCAGATACCCGCCGCGCTCAGCTTTCTCGCGACCGGCTCGCTCCATGGCCCGGTGCCCGGCCTCAAGGCCTTTCCGACCGACCAGTGGCCCGACAACGTCGCCGTGCTGTATTACGCGTTCCACATCATGGTGGGCCTCGGCACGTTGTTCATCATCCTTATGGGTGCCGCGCTGCTGCAGCGCTGGCGCGGCCGCCTGCTCACCTGTCGTCCTCTGCTGTGGGCGCTGCTCCTCGCTGCGCCCTTCCCCTACATCGCCAACACCGCGGGTTGGGCCACCGCCGAACTGGGGCGCCAGCCTCGGCCGGCCGCTGGTGTGGCTGGCCACGGCGATCGTCGCCGGTGGCGCCACCGCGCTGGTGGTAGGCGCCCGGCGCCGGCGCGAGGCGCTGCACTTCCTCGGCTCCGCCCTGGTGATCGTCGGGCTGGTCGGCGGCGCCTTCGCCGCGCTCTTTCCGGAAATCCAGCATTCCACCTTGGACGTGCGCTATTCCATGACCGCCAGGACCAGCGCCGCCGACGCGCACGGCCCGGCGTTGGCGCTCATCTGGTGGCCGATCGCGCTGGTCGCGACCATCGGGTACGCCCTGCTGAACCTGCGCGCGTATGCGTCCAAGGTGGGGCCGGATGCGGACGGGGCGAAACCGTAGGCGGGCGTCGCAGCCGAGGCTGCGCCGTGGGGCTTCCGCTATTGCGGATTGAGAACCGTCACGCGCACCATCCGCACAGATCCCCTATCGCGGATAGGTCGCATACCCCGCCGCCCGGATGGCCTTCACCAGCTCCACCCCGATCGCCGCGCAGTCGGCCTTCTCGCGGCGGTCGTAGGTCAGCGCGCCGTTGGTCTCGTTCTCGACGTCGGTGAGCTGGGTGATGACGATGGCGCTCTCGCCCAGCTGCGGGCTGGTCGCCAGGCGCCCGCGGATGGAGGCCACCAGGGCCAGGCCCCAGCCGGCCTCGCCGATGACGGAAGCGCGCGCCGCCTCGGGGCGCGGCGCGTCGCCGCCGTAGCAGTGGTAGTCGATGAGGTCGCCGAACCCGGCGTCCCAGAGGTTCGCGCCCTGGTTGGCGCCGCCGCCCGCGCCGCTCTCGGCGTCGATCAGGCGCGTGCGGTCCTCGGCGCGGATGGCCGTGACCATGCGTTCCTCGCGGGCGCGCCCCGCGGGCGCCAGCGCATCGGCGTCGCCCGGCTGCCGCTTCTCGGCCAGTGGCAGGCCCCAGCCCTCGTTGAACGGCACCCACACGATGAGCGACGGATGGTTGACGCGGCCCTGGACCATGCGCCGCAGTTCGGACTCGAAATTCCCCTCCAGGTCGTCGAGGCAGGCGGTCCGGTTGCGGTAGCCCATCTCGGGAACGCCGGGCATGTCCTGCCACACCAGCACGCCCAGCCGGTCCGCCCAGGAATACCAGCGCTCCGGCTCCACCTTCACGTGCTTGCGCAGCATGTTGCAGCCGAGCCGCTTGGCCGCCTCCAGGTCGCTGCGCAGGGCCGCGTCGCTCGGCGCCGTGTACACCCCATCGGGCCAGAAGCCCTGGTCGAGCAGGCCGATCTGCAGGACGAAGGTGTTATTGAGCAGCATCCGCGTGCGCCCGTCCGGGCCTGGACCGACCGCGATCTTGCGCAGGCCGGCGTAGCTGGTCACCGCATCGCAGACGTGTCCCGCCGCATCCTTGAGCTCGACGCGCAGGTCGTAGAGGAACGGCGCGTCCGGCCACCACAGTTTCGCCTGGGCGATGGGCAGGACGAGCGTGGTGCCCGACGCGCCCGAGGCGCGCGCCACCTCGCGCCCGCCGTCGCTGACCACGACCTCGACCGTCAGCGCCACACGGGCGGAGGACGCGGCCGCCACCGTCAGCGCGCCGGCATCGACGTCGCCGTCGATGCGCAGCGCGGCGATG
>JACDGQ010000562.1 GCA_013821615.1 Planctomycetota bacterium | reverse complement strand
GCGTGCAGGCGGCCGCAGCCGAGGCCGGCGGCCAGGCAGAGCAGGGCGAGGAACGGGGCGCGGACATTCATGCGGACCTCTTGGACAGGGCCATCGCCAGGCCGCTCCACGACATGCCGATGGCGAGCATGATGGCGGCGGCGAGCAGCGCCGCGCCGGCCGGGCGGTTGCCCACGCCGAGCACGGTCAGGGCCTGGAATTCGGGATCCCAGTTGGCCTGGAAGAAGAACATGCCATCCCAGGCGAGCGGGTAGTTCATGTGGATGGTGGCGGTATCGGGCGCGGTCTGGCCGGGCTTGCCATAGGCGACGTCGCACAGGTATTCCGAGATCGCCTGGCCACCCGGGCGGCGCGGCGCGTCGAAACCGGTCATCCAGATCGGACCGGGCAGGGCGAGCGGCTCGCGGCTGTAGGCGAGTTCGACGTCGCCGACGCCGGGCACGCTCAGCGTGGTCGGACGCGAAGCGTAGCCGCCCAGCGTGCCGCTGCCGTCGCCCATGGACTGCGGCAGGTGCGGGAAGGGCGTGTACGGCACCCACGTCGAGACGCTGGACGGATTGGGTCCGCCAGTGTTGGCGGTGACCTGCACCAGGCTCTGGAAGCTGCCGACCGCCATGCGGCTCTGCTGTTGTTCAACCGGCACCGGCACCGGCTCGGTGACTTCGCGTGGGTGGTCGACCTTCGCCTTGAGGCGGACGCGGATCTTGTCGTTCGACCAGCGCCCGACCGCGTCGCTGCCGATCGCGATGGACAGCTCCTGGAGGTTGCGCTGCGGCTCGCCGATCCACAGCGTCAGCGCGCCGCCGGGCGCCTCGGCGAAGACCAGGCGGGTCTGCGCGGCTTCCTCGTCGCTCAGCGAGGCCTTCTCGGTGGCGACCGCTGGGAAGCGCCCGAGGAGCGCCTGCTTGAGCTCCGCCACCGCCGCCGCGTCCTTGAGGCGCAGCCAGGCCAGCGGCTGGTCGATGAAGGCGGCGGGATCACTGGCGAGGTGCACCTTGAGCGGGAAGCTCTGGCCGCCGTTCTCGCTGCTCAGCACCAGGTCGAGGGTCGGCGCCAGCGCCACGGTGGGGTCGTCGATGACGTGCTTCTCAAGGTTGGCGTAGGGCGCGAACCCGGTGATCGCGTAACTGGTGCTGCCGACCGTGCCGAGAGCGATGGCCAGCGCCTTGCCGCCCGCGATGTGCGTGCCGTGGTCGCGGTAGCGCGGCAGGCCGGGGATGGGCAGCGCGGTGCCGGGATTGACCATCGGCGCCAGGGCGGGGTCGTCGTGGTCGCTCTCAGTGCGCACCCACAGCGCGGGCAGATCCTGGTGGTAGCCGATGGTCCACTTCGCGGGCGCGAGCACGATCGACGCGACGCGCGCATCGGGAAGCGTCTTGATGCGCGCGCGCTGGAAGCGCGTCAGGGTCGGCTGGCCGACGATGGCGCTGCCGCTCTCCTGGCCGCCGGCGCCCTTGATGGTCCACGCCACCATGGTGCCCTTCTGGCCCTTGAAGCCGTCGGCGAGCAGCGGCCAGTCGGGGGTGATGCCGGTGATCTCGAGCGAGCGCTCGCCCTGGGCGAGCTTCTCGACGGTCCGGCCCTTGAGCACCAGCGCGGTCTCGAGGATCTTCGCACCGGCAGCGTCGACGGCCCAGATGTGGTCCTGGTCGACGACCACGCCCTGGAACTCGGGCAGCCAGCTGGTCGGCGTGCGGCCGTCGAGGGTGTACTGGGTCAACTCGGGGCGGCCCTCGAGGAGGGTGGCGGTGAAGCTGCTGCCCTTGGCGCCGGCGTCGGCTCCGGCGGCGGGCGGCAGGTCGACCTTGACCATCACCGCCCATACTTCCTGGGCGTCCTTGGCGGTGCCGCCATCGCTCTGCACGCGCCACTTGGGCATCACCGCTTCGACCTTGGCGGTGATGTCGCCGGCGCTCGCGACGTAGCCGGGGTTGGGCAGCAGGCGGGAGGTGCCGGCGGCGGTGGCGAGGTCGATGTAGTGGCGCACCAGCAGGGCCTCGCCCTCGATCTTGTTGGCGAAATAGAGGCCGGAGGTGACGACCACGCCGACCACCGAGAAGTGCGTCAGGTGGGCCCCGAAGCGCGCCCAGGTCCAGGGGATGCGCACCGCGCTGGCGGTAAGCAGGCAGACGCAGATCGCGCCCCACAGCACGCCCGACACCCAGCCGTTGAACCAGTGCATCTCGTTGAGTTCGAGGGCTTGGCGGACCTCGTAATAGGCCGAACCGAGCGCCTGGTGGATGAAGACCAGCACCAGCAGGGTGATCGACACCCAGGGGCTGGAGATGCGCACCGCCCAGCGGCGCAGGCGGGCGCGGGCGGTCAGAGCGATGGTGGGGGCGGGGGGCACGGCGGCGGTAGTCACTGGCGGCTCGGGGAGGAGGAAGGTTTCACACACTAGAACCTGGGCCGGTCGTGCCAGCGCAATCATCGGCGCGCCAACCTGATACCGTGCAACCGGGGTGACGCTGCCGGCGGCGAGCCGCGCCCTGAACGTGGCGCCCGGCCGGACACCCGGTAGTCTCACCCGTGGAGACGCTCGATGACGCAACTCATTCCCGTGCTCACCTGCGCCGGCGGCCTGGGCGATGGCGAGTTCTTCGTGCTCGGCGACCGCGCCGACGTGGTCATCGGGCGCAGCCGGACCTGCGACATCAGCTTCCAGCGCTTCCGTAAATTCCTCGCCCTGCCGGAAATGGAGCGCAAGCAGCGCGACGACTTCAATTCCGCGGTCAGCCGCCGCCACCTGCGCATGGTCATCAGCGGCACCAGGGTCACCGTCGAGAACCTGTCTTCGGCCGGCAGCTTCTGCAACGACGTGCGCTTCGATTCCACACGCGAACACGACCTCAAGGACGGCCCGCTACAGCTGCGCCTGGGCCAAGCCGAAGAGAAATTCAAGATCAGCCTGCTCACGCCCGAGCAGGTCGAGGCGCTGGTCGCGCCGACGCAGATGCCGATGGGCCGCGGGCGCGGCGAACCGCGCACCGACAACCTGCCCTTGCCCTTCGCCGAGGACCCCACGCCCGCGGCCAATCCCGCGTTGACGCC
>JACDGQ010000561.1 GCA_013821615.1 Planctomycetota bacterium | reverse complement strand
CCAAATACTTGTGCTGCTGCAAACTCAACCGGCTCCCCGCGACAGGCACAGCGTGATGCACCGCTGGAGGTTTTCTGCGTACAGCGGCCCGCTCGGTCCGCCGTCCGGGCAGGTCGGCTGGACGAAGACCGGCTTGCCGCTGGCGAAGGCGCGCTCTAGGAAGCCCTCCTGGTCGGGGATCAGCACCTTCCACCAGTCCGGCTCGACCACCACGTCCTGGCCGGCGACGCGCTTGGGACTGCAGCTCACGAAGACATTCGGCGGCCGCGGCGGGCACGGCCGCGTACCATTGGTTTCGATGTCGACCCATGCGAAGCCCGCGGCGATCCCGGCGAGCAGTTCCGCGTCGGCCTGCAGTAGCGGCTCCCCGCCAGTCAGCACCAACCCCAGGCCGGGATTCACCGTGGCGCCGCGCTGCGCATCAAGGCGCGCGAGGATGCCCGCCAGATCGAGGCTGCCGCCGCCGCGGAAGTCGGTGTCGCAGTACGGGCAGGCCGACGCCGCGCGGGTCTCGGCGCGCCCGTCCCAGGCGTTGCAGCCGGCCAGGCGCAGGAACAGGCAGGGCATGCCGGCGTGCAGGCCCTCGCCCTGCAGGGTCGGGCCGAAGACCTCTTTGACGCGATAGGTGTTCGGGCTCATGGGCGGGTCATGGGGGCAGGATGTAGTCGATGAGGTGGAACCAGGACGCCAGCCCCGCGACCAGCCCGGCGACGGCCACCGCCAGCATGATCTTCAGCAGCGGCGACATGCCCTTGGGCTTCTGGCAGGCGAAGCACACGAAGTGCTGGACGGTCTCGTCGTCCATGGCGGTGGCGCGCAGGTTGCGCAGGAAGGACAGCGGCCCGGCGATGGTGGGCGCGCACAGGCTGCCCTCGTCGGATTCGTGCCAGCGCCGGCATTTGCGGCACAGCCGGTGCAGATGCGGATTGGGGAGGCCGGTGATGGGCATGGCGCAAGCGGGTGGCCCGGGGCGCGGGCCGGGCGGGATCAGCCCAGGCCGCGGCTGGCCTTGCGGATGATGGTGGTGGCGCGCATGTCGCCCTGGTCCTCGCAGAGGTTGGCGGCCTGCTCGAAGAGCTGCTTGGCGCCGTCGGTGTTGCCGAGCTGGACCTGGGCGTTGCCGACGTCGACCAGCAGGCGCGCGCGCGCCTTCTCGTCCTTGATCTGGTCGTAGAGCTCGAGGCTGTCCTCGAGGTGCTTGAGCGCGGTCTTGGCGTCGTTCAGGTGCAGCGCCGAGTAGCCGAGCTGGTGCAGGATGCGCGCGCGGATCGCGGGCTCGTCGGCGAAGCCGGGCAGCGCCTGCGTGAGGTGCTCGACCGCGTCCTGGTGCGCGCCGCGCTTGGCCAGGATGGTCGCGAGGTTGTGGTGGGCGCGCACGCGTTCGTGCTGGTCTTCGGGATGGGTGCAGGCCTCGATCAGGCGGCGCAGGTGCTTCTCGGCCTCGTCGTAGGCGCCCATCTCCTGCTGGATCTCGGCCATCGAGCCGAGCACGCGCAGCTGGTCGGCGCGGTCGCCGAGCTTGGCCAGCACCAGCACCCACTGGTGCATGGTGGCGAGCGCCTTGTCGCCCTGGCCGAGCTGGCGGTAGAGGCTGGCCATCGCCGACAGCACCTGCTCCTGCTGGGTCAGGTTGTCGGTGCTCTCGGCGATGCCCAGGCTGCGCACCAGGTGGGTGAGCGCGCCCTCGCCGCGCTGGGCGTTGGCCTCGGCGACGCCAAGCAGGTAGAGCGAGCGGCTGAGGCCGTCCTGGTCCTTGATCAGGTCGCAGATGTCGGCGGCGCGCTGGTAGCAGGCGAGGGCGTCGTCGACCGCGCCGCGCTTGCTGTGCACCAGGCCGAGCCGGCGCAGGGTCTGCGCGAGCAGCGCGCGGTTGTCGGTCTGTTTGTGGATGGCGATGCAGCGTTCGTGGATGGCGATGGCGCCCTCGAAGTTGCCGCGCTTGCGCTCCATCTCGGCGAAGCGGCTGAGGGTCTCGGTGGCCTCGAAGACGCGCGCCAGCGCGGTGCTGATCTCGACGCTCTTCTCGAACTGCGCGGCCGAGGCCTCGGCATCGCCGGCGACGGCCTGCGCGAGCGCCATGCACTCGTGGGTCTGCGCCTGCGACGGGCCCTGGCGGAAGCTGGTAAAGATCGCCAGCGCGCGCTCGCAGCACTTCAGCGCTTCGGTCGGCTTCTGGGTGGCGACGTAGCCCTGGGCGAGTTCGAGCAGACACTGGCCGATCTGCACGTGGTCGTTGAGCTGCTCGCCGCACTCCAGGGCGCGGCGCAGGTACTTGAGCGCCTGCTCGGTGTCGCGGCCGGCGAGGTAGGACTGGCCGGCGAGGCCCGCGGCCTCCATCGCCAGGCGCACTTCGCTGGCGCTCTCGAAGGTGCGCAGCGCCTCGACCAGGGTCTTGGCGGCGTCGCCGTGGTGGCCGCTCTTGGCGTGCAGGCGACCGAGGTCCATCAGGCACTCGGCCTGGCGGTTGGCCGAGCCGAGCTGGGCCCACAGCAGCGCGGCCTCGCGGAAGTGCGGCACGCCCGCGGCGAGCGCGGCGCCGGTCTTGTTCTCGAGGATGAGCTGGCCGAGGCGGCGCGCGCCATGGGCCTTGGCTTCGAGCTCCTCGCGGGAGACGGGCGTGGACGGAAGGGCGGCGTTGGGGGCGCTGTCGAGGTCGCTCATGGCTGTCTCGGAATGCGTTCGGACGGGGGGGATGGGTAAATGTCCACCGCGTTCGGGCGCGCGTCCACCGGTTTCTGGTGTGTGCACAGCGGGCGCGGGAGGCGCCTGGGCGTGGATCGCGCACCTGGAACCGCCGTCCGCCGTCTCCTGGCGCAGCAATCCCGCCGTGATCCGGCCGCTGGGCGGCCAGCCCTGCGTACCGCTCGCTGCCCGCCGCCGACCGCCGACCGTCAGCCGTCAGCCGTCAGCCGTCAGCCGTCAGCCGTCAGCCATCAGCCATCAGCCATCAGCCAGGTATGAACCGGGGACATAGGTAACACTCCGAACCGGGGACATGGGTGACATGCGTCTCCTTGGTCTGGAGGTGCCCATGCCCTGGATCAAGACCTG
>JACDGQ010000560.1 GCA_013821615.1 Planctomycetota bacterium | reverse complement strand
CGATCCGACCGCCGCCGAAGCGCGCCGCGCCGGGGTGTCGGCGCGCCACCGCGCGGCTGTCGCTGACTATTTCAAGGCCGCCGCGCTGCCCGCGCCAGCCGCGCCGAGCCCGCCGGCTGCGCGCTCGTCTCCTCCATCCACCCCATCGGCCCAAGCCATCCCATGACCAAGATCGCCATCCTCTCCGTGTCCGCCGGCGCTGGCCACCTGCGCGCCGCCGAAGCGCTCAAGACCGCGGTCGAGGCGCGCCTGCCCGGCGCCACCGCCACCCACCTCGATGTCATGGAGCTGGTACCCAAGCTGTTCCGCAAGATCTACGCGGACAGCTACCTCAAGGTCGTCGACCGTCACCCGGCGCTGTGGGGCTACCTCTACCACACCGCCGACCGCGCCAAGCCCGACGGCACGTTGACGCGCCTGCGCCAGGCGGTGGAGCGGCTCAACACCCGCGCCTTCGCCAGCCGCCTCGCCGAGCTCGCGCCCGACTACGTGATCTGCACGCACTTCCTGCCTGCGCAGCTGCTCTCGCGCATGATCGGCAAGGGCACTTTCACCAAGCCGGTGTGGGTGGTGGTCACCGATTTCGACATCCACGCACTGTGGGTGCACCCGCACCTCACCGGCTACTGCGCCGCCGCCGAAGAGATCTCGTGGCGCATGCGCGATCGCGGCCTGCGCGATTCGCGCATCGCCGTCACCGGCATCCCGATCATGCCGGCGTTCAGCACCTCGCCCGACCGCGCCACCTGCGCCGCCGAGCTCGGCATCGATCCGCGCCGCACCACCCTGCTGATGATGTCGGGCGGCTTCGGCGTCGGCGCCATCGACCAGCTCGCCGAGCGCCTGCTCGGCATCCCCGGCGATTTCCAGATCGTCGCCCTGGCCGGGCGCAACGCCGAGTTGCTCGAGAAGCTGCGCGCGGTCGGCGCGCGCTTCCCGGGCCGCCTGCATGCGCAGGGCTTCACCCGCACCATCGAGCGCGTCATGGCCTGCGCGGATCTGGCGATCACCAAGCCCGGCGGCCTGACCAGCTCCGAATGCCTGGCGGTCGGACTGCCCATGGTGGTGGTGTCGCCCATCCCCGGGCAGGAGGAGCGCAACAGCGACTATCTGCTCGAGAACGGCGCCGCGCTCAAGGCGCACGATGCCGCCGGCCTGGAATACCGCGTGCGCGCACTGCTCGCCGATCCCAAGCGCCTGGCCGCGATGCGCGCCAATGCCAAACGCATCGGCACGCCACAGGCCGCCAGCAGCGTGCTCGACGCCGTGCTGGGCGCATGACGGTCCCCAACGCCGCAGCGTCGCTGCCGGCGCCCGCGCACGCCGCCCTGCTGGTCGCCGCGGTCACCGTCGTCGCCTTACTGTTCGCCAACGTCGAGATCCAGATCGAGGGCGCCGCGGGCTGGGCCGCCGGTCTGCCGGTAACCTTCCGCATCGACCACCATTGGGCCCTCGACTGGTTCTGGGGTGGCCGCCCGATGACCGGTTACCACGCGTGGGTGTTCAGCTTCATGGCGCTGGCCTTCCACCTGCCCTTCGCGTTGTTCGGCCGCTGGTCGCCGCGCCTCGAAGCGCGTGTGCTCGGCAGCGTGATGCTCTTCTGGATCATCGAGGACGCGCTGTGGTTCGTGTGCAACCCCGCCTTCGGCTGGTCCGCGCTGCGGCCGGGCGCGCCCGGAGAGCCGGGGTGCGCGTGGTGGCACATCCATTGGTTCCTGGGAGTGCCGGCGGATTATTGGACGTTCACGGTGGTGGGGGGGCTGATCCTCTGGTGGTCGTTCCGGGCGCCGAAGGTGCGCGTCGGGTAGTGAGAAGCGCGGCGCGACAGGCGATGCGCGGGAAAATCGCATGGTGGCCGCGCGCACGGAGTGCAGTTTCGAGTTTCGAGTTGCGAGGAAGGCAGGTCGCTTTCGTAGCTCGTAACTCGTAACTCGTAACTCGTAACTCGTAACTCGTAACTCGTAACTCGTAACTCGTAACTCGTAACTCGTAACTCGTAACTCGAATCTCGGTATTCCCCGGCCTCTCCTGAGATTCCCCGATCGTCCCGGTCGTGCTCGGCGTCAAGGAGCTGCGGCTGCGCCTCCGCCCGCGGAGCGCGCCGTCCTTGACTCCTGCGCGCGACCTGGGGGTGGGATGGGAACCACAGGAGGTTTCCCATGACAGCGTTCGAAGAGCTTCTCGTCTGGTAGCGTGCGCGCGTGCTGACCAGCGATGTCTACAATCTGGTGCGTGGATCCGGCATCGCACAGGACCATGCCTTCCGTGATCAGATCCAGCGTGCGGTGGTGTCCATCGCGGCCAACATCGCGGAGGGGGCCGAGCGAGACAAACCGCGCGAATTCGCGTACTTCCTCCGCGTCGCCAAGGCTTCCGCGGGCGAGTTGCGCAGTCACCTGATCCTCGCCTGCGACATCGGTCTGTGTTCGGCCACAGCCGCCAAGCGTCACCAGGACGAACTCGTGCAGATCGGCCGCATGCTGGGCGCACTCATCCAGCGCCTGGTGTGACCACGCGAGTCGCGCGGAGGACCTGCCGTCACTCGCAACTCGCAGCTCGCAGCTCGCAGCTCGCAACTCGCTGCTCGCGACTGGCGCAGCGAGAGACAGAACGCGTGATGCTGCCTGCATCCAGGACTGCCGGTTCGGGGGTTTATCCGCGCGTCCGTGTCGTCATGCTCGGCAGCATGTCCCTCCCGACGCACGCTGGATGCAGACCTTCCCACCTGCCAACGGCGGGCTGCATATTCCGCGTCCTCGCCTTCCTGACCCTGGCCGTCGGCGCCCGCGCCGCCGAACCGACCTGGGCGCCCGAGGAGTTTGAGAGCATCTCCGGTCCGGCCTCGCCGCGCGTGGCCGTGGCGGTGCGGTCGGAGGGTGGACAGCTGCGCGTGGCGGTGGAAGCAGCCAGCTTCGCTGCGGATGGTTCCGGCGTCCATGTGCAGCTCGGCCTCGCCGCGGACGCCACCGTCACCCTCGACGAGCGCGCGGCCGAGGTGGTGCGGGGCGCGCGTCTGACGACCTGCACCTTCGCCACGCATCTCGCTCCGCTCGGCGATCTGCGC
>JACDGQ010000559.1 GCA_013821615.1 Planctomycetota bacterium | reverse complement strand
CCGCGCGGCAACGCGCGTCAGGTCACCGCGCTGCTGACCCCGGCCGGCGATCTCGCCCAGGCCGAGTTCGGCGACACCCACTTCGCCGGCTTCTACCAGCTCACCCGCCCGGGCGGCGCCGCGCCGACCTGGTTCGCCGCCAATCCGCCGCGCGCCGAGAGCGAGCTCGAGGCCCTCGACGAGGCCGGACTGCGCGCGCGCTATCCCAAGCTCGATTTCCAGTGGCTCGACGGCCACGGCGACGTGGCGTCCGCGATCGCCCAGAAGCGCGTCGGCCGCGAGATCTGGCCGCTGCTCTTCGTCCTCGCCCTGCTCTGCCTCGCCACCGAATCCTTCCTGGCCCTGCGCTGGGCGCCGCGAGGGGCATGATATGAAATTCCTGCTCTGGCTGCTCTTCTTCCGGGACATCGGCGGCAAAGACGTCGAGATCGTGTGGCCGCCCAAGCTGCCCAACGCCGCGACGCCGCTGTCCAAGCTGCTGTTCCTGGTGCTGGCCGCCGCGCTGGTCGCGGCGATCGTCTGGGTCTACCGCAAGGAGCCCGACTACGTGCTGCCGCGGCGCAAGCGCCAGCTCACCGGACTGCGCGCGGCCGCCGGCCTGGTGCTGCTGTTCATGCTCACCGGCGCCTTCCTCGACGTGCTCCACCGCGAAGAGTCCAAGGGCACCCTGGTGGTGCTGGTCGACACCTCCGCATCGATGTCGATCGCCGATCGCCAGGGCGATGGCGCCGACGCCAAGGCCCTGCGCGCGGTGCTCGGCGCCGGCGCCCCGGCCGCGGATGCCGACCTCGACAAGCTCTCGCGCAGCGAGCTGGTCAAGCGCGCGCTCGCCAACCAGGACCTCGGCTTCCTCAAGGGCCTGGAGGGCAAGTTCAAGCTCGAGGCCTACACCTTCGGCCAGACCGCGTCGCTGGCGCCGCTCGAACTCGGCGCCAGCGATGCGACCGGCGGCCCGCTCGCCGGCCTGCCCGCGCCCACCGAGACCGCCACCCAGCTCGGCGGCGCCCTGCGCGACACCGCGCGCCGCCTCAAGGGGCGCAAGGTCGACGGCGTGCTGGTGCTTACCGACGGCGGCTGGAACCGCGGCGAAGAGCCGCTGATCGCCGCGCAGGACCTGGGCGTGCCGGTGTTCCCGATCGGGGTCGGCGCGCCGCAGACGCGCGACATCGCCATCCCCTTCATCTCCGCCGACGACGTGGTCTTCAAGGGCGATAGCTTCCCGCTGACCGTGCGCGTGCGCCAGCGCGGCTACACCGGGCAGACCGTGCGTTTGGTCGTGAAGCAGGTCGACGAGGCGAGCAAGGCCGAGGAGCTCGTCGGCGAGCAGCAGATCGAGTTCGACGACCAGGGCGAGCGCACCCACGTCATCGAGATCGCGCCCAAGAAAGCCGGCACCTTCACCTTCGTCGCGGAGATCGAACCGCTCAAGGACGAGCTCAGCGCCGACAACAACCGCAAGCAGAAGCCCGGCGTCACGGTGGTCGACAAGAAGATCCGCGTGCTGCTGGTCGAGGATGGCCCGCGCTGGGAGATGCGCTTCCTGACCTCGATCCTCGAGGCCGACACCCAGCGCATCGACCCGTCCTTCGTGATCCGCCAGCTCGATGAGCGCGTCGCGGCCGGCGACCCGCGCTACAAGCGCGAGTTCCCGCGCACCCTACCCGAGCTGCGCGCCTACGACGTGGTGGTGCTCGGCGACATCGGCGGCGACTCCTTCACCAAGGACGAGCTCAAGAACCTCTCCGACTACGTGCAGAAGGAAGGCGGCGGCCTGCTGCTGGTGGCCGGACGCAACCACCTGCCCGACACCTACGCCGGCACGCCCATCGAAGACCTGCTGCCGATCGAGTTCGACCCGCAGGCGCCGTTCGCGGTCGAGGACGAGCTGCAGCGCAGCATCCGCACCGCCTTCCGCCCGGTGCTGACCGCTGAGGGCAAGCGCTCCGCGGTGCTGCGCTTCGCCGCCGACAGCCACGAGAACGAACTGCTCTGGGAAAAAGCCGAGCCGCTCTACTGGTGCGTGCCCGCCCGCCGCCTGAAGCCCGGCGCCAGCGCCCTGCTGGTGCAGCCGGGCGGCGGCCGCAGCGGCCAGGAGGCCGGCACCCCGGTCATCGCCCAGGAGCGCTACGGCAAGGGCCAGGTGCTGTACGTCGGCAGCGACGAGACCTGGCGCTGGCGCTTCAAGCCGGGCGCGCAGTACCAGCGCCGCATGTGGTCGCAGATGATCAGTTCGCTGTCGATGGCGCACCTGCTCGGCAAGGCCAACCGCGTGCAGATCGAGACCGACCGCAGCGAGTACGCCGTCGGCGACAAGGCCGAGCTGATCGCGCGCATCCTCGACAAGGACTTCAACAAGCTGGTCGCCGACAACGTCACCGCGGTGATCGACCGCGGCGGCCTGGGCAAGGACAACGTGGTGCTGACCGCGGTGAAGGACCAGCCCGGCATGTTCAAGGGCGAGTACACGCCCGCCGCCGAAGGCGACTACAGCATCGCCATCCAGGGCGAAGAGGACGAGGCCGACCGCGCCTTCAAGGCGGTGGTGCCGCGCATCGAGTTCGACGACCCGGGCATGCGCGCCGAGCTCCTCCAGCAGCTCGCCAGCGCCACCAGCGGCACCTACCAGCCGCTGTCCGGCCTCGCCGCGATGGCCGACGTGCTCAAGGAGCAGAAGCACGTCCTGGAGCCGCGCCGCGAGGAGCGCACCCTGTGGAACGCCCCCGGCCTGCTCGTGCTGATCGCCATGCTGCTCGGCCTCGAGTGGTTCCTGCGCAAGCGGGCGGATCTGCTATGAGGAGGACCACATGAGCTCCGACGTCCTCCTCCAGAAGCTCGACGCCGTGCGGCGCCGCCAGCGCGCGGTCGCGGTCGGTGCGGGCGCGTGCAAGAGCCTGCTCGCCGCGCTCGCCCTGATCGCGGTCTTCTTCCTGCTCGACTGGCTGGTGCTCAGCCGCTCGGCCGGCGAGGGCGGTGGCGACCGCGCGGCGCGCGCCGTGCTGCTGCTCGGCATCCTCGGCACGCTCGGCTGGGTGGTGTGGACCACGATCATCGCCGAGCTGCGCCGC
>JACDGQ010000558.1 GCA_013821615.1 Planctomycetota bacterium | reverse complement strand
CCCCAGACCTGGCGCCGGTGCTGGTGCGGCGGCTGAGCGTACGCCTCGACGCGCAGCCGCTCGCCGCGGGCCTGCTCGAACTGGTGGTCGACGGCAGCGTGCTCGGCCGCCGGCCGCTGCCGGCGCGCCCTCCCGGCACCATCGTGCAGCTCGCCGCGGGCGAGGACCAGCGCGTGTTCGTCGCCGCGACGAAGCGTTGGGACGAGGACCCCAACCGCCCGGTGAACCGCAAGCGCGAGGGCGACGAGTACCGCGTGCGCAACCTCAGCGGCGAAAGCGTGCGCTTCGCCTGCTACCTGACCCGGCCGGTGAGCGCCGCCAAGGGCGTGACCGTGACCGTCGATCCCGTCACCACCGCATTGTGGCAGGAGCCGCAACCCGGGATCCTGCGCTGGGACCTGGTGCTCAAAGCGGGCGAGGAGCTGCGCCTGCAGCGCGGGTGGGTGGTGGAGGCAGAGGGGCGGATCAAGCTGTAGGCCTGGAGTACGGGAAGCGCGCAGCGACACCCAAGCTAGGCGACTGCTGGGTGCGCACGGCCTTGATCGCGCAATGGGTTGGACGCTTGGGCGAGGTAGTTCCGAGCGCGGCATAGCACTGACGATCTGCGGGCTTGTGATCCCGCGCGCCTAGCGGGTATCGGCCGCGGCCGGGCCGTGGTAGACTCGTGCACTCCCAGCAGGATGCTGGCCTCGGCAGTACCGAGGCCGCCCAAACTCCCAGTGAGGATCTGCATGCGCGCAACCCTTCCCAAAGCGCTGGCAGTGCGCCTGGCGCTGGCCTGCGCGGGCATCCTGGCGGCTGGTGCGCATCTGGGTGCGGCCACCGCGTCGTACCCGGTCGACGCCTTCTTCCTGCCGTCGTCGCAGAGTGCGCAGCTGCAGGTCGCCCTCGACCAGAACCAGGTGGTGCGCCTGGACCACGGCCGCTACGACACCGGCGGCCTGGCCAGCATCACCCTGCGCGCCGGCCAGCGCCTCTACGGCCTGAAGACCATCATCCCGCCGGTAGTGGTCGCGCCCGGCACCACGGGGGCGGTGCTCAGCAGCGTCATCCCCGGCACGCTGACCTTCCCGGCCTCGAGTCTGGCCACGGCGCACAATTTCTTCAAGAGCGTGACCTTCAGCGCCATCGTCGGCACCGGCGCGACGCTCGAGGCGAATCTCTTCGTCGACCTCGCCAACGACACCATCGCCTTCGATACCTCGGGTGGCGGGCACCTGATCGACAACCGCTTCGTGCGCACCCTCGGCCAGGGCGGCAGCCACTTCATCACCGTGACCGGTGACAGCGGCCATGCCTCGCAGGGCAACGTCTTCCTGTGGATGAACATGCTTGGGCCGACGCCGGTCGTGGACGGCTATGTGCGCTTCCGCGACCTCGCCGATGTGACCTTGGTCGGCGTCGACTATGAGTGCTCGACGACCACCACCGCGCCGGCGATCCAGGCCGATGCACTCGGCGCGTACCGCCAGTACGTGTGGAGCGGCATCGCGCCGGCCGGCACCCCGCTCAAGATCAACGCCGCCGAGATGCAGGTCCACGCCATGACCATGTCCGCGAACAGCGGCACCGACATCGAGTTCGCCGCGTCGAATCTGCGCTCGCTGATCGGTTACGCGACGCGCGCCACCCTCCGCGACCTGTCCACGGCCGCGCCACCCTTCCGCCTGCACGGCTTCGACGGCGGTGTCAAAGCGGTCGCCAACGCCGGCACGGTGCTCTCTTCAGCCGCTTCCAGCGCGCTCGCCGACCCGACGCCGCTGGTCGCCCTGGTCGCGCCGACGCGCAGCGCGGTGCCGTGGGAACGCCCGGTGTTCGCCCCGGTTCCCGACCCGGGCGGTCCCGCGTGGAACGTCGGTCTCGTCGGGCAGCCCGATTCCCGCGCCACCATTCAGGCGCTGATCGACAGCGCGGCGGCGGCCGGCGACTTCGCGCGCCTGCCCGCTGGCACCTACTACATCTCCGGCCCGCTGCACCTCGGCGCCGGCAACGGCCTGATCGGGGCGGGCATGGACCGCACCCTGATCGTCGCCAAGACTCCCAATATCGACATGGTCGTCGGCGACGGCTCGACCGGGCTGAACCTTACCGACCTGACCCTGCAGGGCGGCGCCAACGGCATCCACCACCAGCCCGAGGACCTGCCGGTGCGGGCGCAGTTCTTCGGCATCCTGCTCTCGCACGTGACCTTCCGCGACATGGCCAATGCGGGCATCTTCATCGACCGCATCTACGCCTGGGACAACGATTTCGTCGACCATGTCAACTTCGTGAACTGCCCCTCGGGCTTCAAGCAGCACCCCAACCTGGCCGAGGACTTCACCCTGGCCGCGTCCAACCAGATCTGCTACCTCGACAAGGTGCTGTTCTACGGCTGCCAGTTCAGCGGCTGCGGCACCGCTCTCGACCTGCCGGCGAACCGGCCGAACAATCTCAACATGTGCCTGGACTGCAGCTTCACCGGCAGCACCAGCGCGGTCGCGACCATGGTCCGCACCAACTCGCAGATCTTCGCCAACTGCACGTTCAGCGACAATGCGGGCAACCCGACCATCTCCAGCACCAGCAACCTCGACCTGCTGAGCTGCGACTTCCAGGCCGGTTCGCGCGGCACCGCGATGATCTTCGCGCCCGGGCAGATGCACGTCGAGGGCTGCACCTTCGCGCGCGCCGGCAATCCCAGCGCGACCATCGTCGCCAGCACCGGCTTCGCGAGCGCGCAGAAGTTCTTCTCCAACTGCACCTCGACCGACATGCCGATCGGCGGGATCAGCACCAACGGCCTGTTCCTGCACAACCAGTTCGGCGCCGATACCGCCTTCAGCGGCCTCGGCGTGTCGCAGGTGGGCGCGACGGTTAAGACTTTCGCCTCCGCAGCGGGCATTCCAGCACCAGCGCCGCAGTTCCTGGTCGGCAGCGTCTTCCCGGCCCAGCTGGTCGACGCCATCGCCGGAGTGGTGCCGCCGGGGATCACCCTGGGCGCGCCGGTACTGGCCGCGGGACGCAGCGCGGTGAAGAGCGGCGACAGCGCGACCATCGCCATCACCTATGCCGGCGCCGCGACCGTGACG
>JACDGQ010000557.1 GCA_013821615.1 Planctomycetota bacterium | reverse complement strand
GAACCGCGGGTGCGGCCGCATCCGCCGCCTCCGCGGCCTGGCCTGCCGCCAGCAGTCCCAGGGCGGCGAGGGCGGGCAGGCGGGCAGCGCCACGCGGAGTCGGGAAGGGAAGCCGCATCATCACCTCGGTGCGGCGGCATTGAGCGGGTCCGTGCCGCCGCGCCAACCCCTTTTTCCGCAGAGGTCCGCAGCCTGCGCACCGGCCGGTGGATTGCTGATGGCGGCTCAGTTCGGTGATGGCCTTTCGTCGCCCCCGGTCATAATGGACCCCATGCCGCTGTCCGCCTTCCACCCCGCCGTCCAGGCCTGGTTCACGACCCGTATCGGCACCCCGACCGCGCCGCAGGCCCGCGGCTGGCCGGAGATCCGCGCGGGCCGCAGCGTGCTGATCGCCGCGCCGACCGGCACCGGCAAGACCCTGGCCGCGTTCCTGACCGCGCTCGACTCGCTGGTGCAGCAGGGTCCGTACCTGGCCGATGGCTGCCAGGTGCTCTACGTCTCGCCGCTCAAGGCGCTGGGCAACGACATCCAGAAGAATCTGCAGGTGCCGCTCGCCGGCATCCGCGACCAGGACTGCTTCGTGCCCGACATCCGCGTGCTGGTGCGCAGCGGCGACACCACCGCGGCCGACCGTGCGAAGATGCTGCGCCAGCCGCCGCACATCCTGGTCACCACTCCGGAATCGCTCGCCATCCTGCTGACCAGCGTCGGCGGCCGCAAGATGCTCGCCTCGGTGCGCACCGTGATCGTCGACGAGATCCACGCCCTGGCCGGCAACAAGCGCGGCGCGCACCTCGCACTGTCGCTCGAGCGCCTCGAGCACCTCGCCGGGCCGCTCCAGCGCATCGGCCTGTCGGCGACGCAGAAGCCGCTCGATGGCATCGCGCGCTTCCTGACCGGCGCCAATCGGGAGTGCGTGGTGGTCGACGCCGGCCACCTGCGCCATCTCGACCTCGCGGTGGAAGTGCCGTCGTCGCCGCTCGAATCGGTGTGCGCCGGCGAGGTCTGGGACGAGATCTACGAACGCGTCGCCGCCCTGGTCGAGGCGCACCGCACCACCCTGATCTTCGTAAATACGCGCAAGCTCGCCGAGCGCGTGTCGCTGCGCCTGGGCGAACGCCTGGGCGCGGAACGCGTCGCCTGCCACCACGGCAGCCTGTCCAAGGAGCGCCGCCTGGACGCCGAGCAGCGTCTGAAAGACGGCAAGCTCGCGGCGCTGGTCGCGACCGCCTCGCTCGAACTCGGCATCGACATCGGCGACATCGATCTGGTGGTGCAGATCTCGTCGCCGCGCACCATCGCCACCTTTCTGCAGCGCGTCGGCCGCGCCGGCCACGGCGTCGCTCGCACGCCCAAGGGGCGGCTCTTCCCGCTCACCATCGAAGAGCTCGGCGAGGCCGCGGCACTGCTGCGCGCGGTGCGCGCCGGCGAACTCGACCGCATCCCGATGCCGGCCGGGCCGCTCGACCTGCTCGCCCAGCACATCGTCGCCTGCGTGGCGGCGGAGCCCTGGGGCGAGGACGAGCTGTTCGCGTGCCTGACGCGCGCCTGGCCCTACCGCGACCTCGACCGCGCCACCTTCGGCCGCTGCGTGGCCCTGCACGGCGACGGCCGGCGCGGGCTGGTGCACCGCGACGCGGTCAACCGCCGCCTGCGCGGCACGCGGCGCGCGCGCCTGATCGCGATGACCTCGGGCGGGGCGATCCCAGACGTCGCCAACTTCACGGTGCGCGAGGAACCCTCGGGCGCAGTGGTCGGCACCCTGGATGAGGACTTCTCGCTCGAATCGAATCCCGGCGACATCTTCCAGCTCGGCAACACTTCATGGCGCATTCTGCGCGTCGACTCGCGTGGCGGGGTGATGCACGTCGCCGACGCGCACGGCGCCCCACCCACCATCCCCTTCTGGCTGGGCGAGGCGCCGGCGCGCAGCCGCGAGCTGAGCGAGGCGGTCGGCGACGTGCGCACCGCCAGCACCGACCCCGCGTGGCTGATCGAGGAATGTGCGCTCGGCCCCGCGGCGGCCGGCCAGCTGTGGGACCACCTCGCCGCCGGGCGGCGCGCGCTGGGCGCGGTACCGAGCCGCACCCTGATCATCGCCGAGCGCTTCTTCGACGACAGCGGCGGCATGCAGCTGGTCATCCACGCGCCCTTCGGCGCGCGCATCAACCGCGCCTGGGGCCTGGCCCTGCGCAAGCGCATCTGCGGCGGCTTCGGCTTCGAACTCGAGGCGGCGGCGGACGAGGACGCAATCCTCATCTCGCTGGCGCCCGCGACCAGCTTTCCGCTCGACGAGGTCTTCACCTTCCTGTCGCCCGCGTCGGTGCGCGACCTGCTCATCCAGGCCTGCATCACCGGCGGGCAGTTCGAGACGCGCTGGCGCTGGAACGCCTCGCGCGCACTGGTCGTCGAGCGCTTCGCCGGCGGGCGCAAGGTGCCGCCCTACCTGACGCGCCTGCGCGCCAACGACGCACTCGCCGCCGCCTTCCCCGGCGTGCTCGCCTGCCCCGAGACCCTGCCCAGCGGTCCCATCCGCCTGCCCGAGGGGCACCCGCTGGTCGATCAGACCATCACCGACTGCCTGACCGAGTTGCTCGACGTCGACGGCCTCATCGAGGTGCTCGAAGGCATCCGCTCCGGCGCCATCGCCACGCGCGCGGTCGAGACCCCGGAGCCCAGCCCGTTCGCACGCGGCATCATCGCCGCCAAGCCCTACGCCTTCCTCGACGACACACCGCTCGAGGAGCGCCGCGTGCGCGCGGTCGGTCCGCCCTCCGCCGACGGCCGCGAGGCGGTCACCGAGCTCGACCCCGTGAGCGTCACCGCGATCCGCGCCGCGGCCTGGCCCGATCCACGCGATGCCGAGGAACTGCACGAGGCGCTGCTGTGGATGGGCCACGTGCGCGACGACGAGGCGGCGCCATGGCTGCCCTGGCTGGTCGCGCTGCAGGCCGGTCAGCGGGTGGTGCACGAGAACGCGCGCTGGTACGCGGTCGAGGCCGATCGCGACCCGGTCGCGCAGTGGCGCGGCCGCCTCGAGGCGCTCGGCCCGGTGGCCAGCGACGATCCCGCGC
>JACDGQ010000027.1 GCA_013821615.1 Planctomycetota bacterium | reverse complement strand
CCCTGGTGGTGGATGGCTTGCCGTCCATGGTGACTGCGAACTCGCGCGTCGACCACAGCGTGTCGCCTGCGCTGCCCGACGCGATGGTCGCGCGCGCCGCGTGCGCCCACAGCGCCAGGTCGACGGCGATGGCCGCGTCGCCGTCGGCCGACACCTCGGTCACCAGCAGGTCGCCGTCATCCGCGGTCCAGGTGCGCGCGCGCACGTCAGCACCCGCCAGCGGGATCAGCGACCGCACCTCGGCCAGGGCCAGGTCCTGCTCCTGACGGTAGCGCGTCGCGTCGCCCGCGGCTGCGTGGAAGCGCAGGGTCAGGCCACCAACGCCGCGGGTCGACTGGCTGAGGTCGGCCTTGGAGATGTAATAGGTCTGCGTGGTGGCGGTGCCGCCGACCGCGACGGCGAGATCGCCGTTGCCCAGCAGCGGACCATCGGGGACCCGGCAGCCCTTGATGCCCGGGTCGGGCGCGCCGACCGTGGCCGGCGGCGCGGTGTAAACGCCGACGTGGCGCGCCACCGGTGACACGTCAGCGGCCGGCGCGATCTCCGCTCCGCCAAGGCCGAGTGCGGTCTGCAGGCAGATGGCGAGCGGCAGGACGAGGACGGACGCGCGGCGCAGCTGATGGGGCACAGGATTCCCTCCGTAAGACGAGCCGGATCTGCCCAAGCATACCTCTACGGCGGCAGGCTGGGGACGGTGACACGGTTCATGTCCACCCTGCTCTCGAACCACCGCTAGTGATGGCATCGCCCGGGCCCTTCCGGGACCGACTCCGCGGTGCCGGTCTGGCACATCGGTCGCAGTGGTCCGGGATGAAGTACCGCCGCGATTTTTCTATGTTTACAGGACTTCAGTCCCCTGACGTGGTCATTTCGTCACCTACACGGTGGCACTTCCGATGAAGCCTGCGCAGCGGCGCCGAGGTGTGCGGCTCTGCCCTTTGACGCGGTCTGGCCCTGGCCGACGCGCGGTCACGAATGTACCATCGGGCATGACCACCGTACCGCCTTCCCTGGTGCCGTGATGGCTGACGACAACTGGGCCGGCGAGGTCCTGGCGCAGGCGCTGCCCGGCCTGCGCGCGACGCGCCGCCGCGATCAGCCACCTGAGGGCGTGATGGTCGCGCTGCGCAGCGTGCAGCATGTGCACGTGACGCGCGGGCGCTTCGGACCGAGCTGGTCGCAGCGCCTGGTGATGGCGAAGTGGGTGATCTCCGGCGCCGCGGTCATGGAGGTGGGCGGCGAGCGCCTGCGCTTCGGCCCGGGCCAGGTGGCGCTCTATCTGCCCACCAACCCGCACCGTTTCTGGGCGCTCGACGCGGTCAACGAGATGTGCTGGTTCACCACCGACGGGCCGTTTGCCGAGCAGCTGGTCCTGGAGCTCGGCCTGCGCCCCGGCGTCTACGACGTGCCGCCGCCGTCGCCCGCGCGCCTGCAGGAACTGGCCGCCAGTCTCGCCGACCACAGCGCGCCGGCGCGGCGCCGCGCCAGCCTGCTGGCGATCGCGGAATGGCACCGCCTGGCCGACCTGATCGGCGTGCAGCCGCGCGTCTCGCACATCGGCCGCGCAGCCGAGATCATCGCCCAGGAGTTCGCGGACCCCGAGCTGTCCGCCGCGAGCATCGCGCGGCGCATCGGCTACCACCGCGGCTCGCTCAGCCGCATCTTCCGCCGCGAGACCGGCGAAACCATCATCGGGCACCTCACCCGGGTGCGGCTGCGCGAGGCGCAGGCGCTGCTCGCGCACACCGGCGAACCGGTCGTCGCGATCGCCCACCAGTGCGGCTTCCGCGACGTGGCGTACTTCTGCCGCTGGTACCGCAAGCACACCGGCACCACCCCTGGAGCGCGGCGGCGCGCGGCGGCGGAGGATGTTGGGGCAGGGTGAAATGACGGTCGGGCTGGCGGGGGTGGCCGCCACTGCCACGCTGATCTATTCCGGTTCCTCGTTATTCGTGGTGGATCCATTGCCTACTTGCGTCTCGTCCATCAAAACAGGAAAGACAGGATCAAACAAGAGGAACGGAGGAACAGAGGACAGCCAAGAGATGGCGATGCCGTTTTTCCCGATTTCGCCGCTTTCACTGGATCCCTGTCTTCCTCCGTTTCTCCGTTCCTCTTGTTCGATCAGTTTTCGCTTTCCCCGCGATGGACGTAAGGTTTCCACCTCGGACGACGAGGAACCTCCATTCCTTACGGTGCGTGCGGCGCCACCGCCGCCGCGTCCCACGTGCGCAACCACTCGACCGCCATCAGCCCGTGGCCGTTATAGGTCGGGTGGACGCCGTCCCAGATCCAGTAATCGGCCGGTGCGCGCGCGCAGGCCGCGGTGAACAGACCTTGATAGCGCACCAGCGGCGCGTGGTACTTGCGGGCGAGGCGCGCGACGGCGTCCTGGTAGGCCGCCATGGCCGTGGCGTGCGTCGGGAAGCCCTCGGCGAAGCGGCCCACCGACAGCAGGAACGGCTCGCCCAGCACCAGGCGCACCGCGGGCAGCGCGGCGACGGTGCGCGCCAACAGCG
The DNA here is from genome assembly GCA_013821615.1 of Planctomycetota bacterium. Taxonomy (GTDB): domain Bacteria; phylum Planctomycetota; class UBA11346; order UBA11346; family UBA11346; genus BOG-1363. The sequence continues at coordinate 12,174 of JACDGQ010000027.1, read as the reverse complement.
CGTCGTAGTCCGCTTCGTAGGTCTCCACCGCGTGCGCGGCGGTGCCGTTTCCAGCGTGCGAGAAGTCGTTGACGCCGATCAGGATGCTGAGCACGTCCGGCTTGAGGTCGAGCGCATCCTGCTGCCAGCGCTGCGCGAGGTCGGCGACGCGGTTGCCGCTGACGCCACGGTTGAGGAACACCAGCTTGCGCTCCGGCCACGCCGCGCCGAGCTGCGCCGCGATCAGGAACTGGTAACCGTGGCCGAGGATGTGGTTCGGATCCGGCGAGCGGCCGCGGTTGCCGTCGGTGATCGAGTCGCCCTGGAAGAGGATGCGCGTGCCCACTGGCAGCGCCTGGATGCCTGGCGGCGGCTCGGCGGCTGGCGCGGTGGCAAGGGCAACGGTCAGCAGCGCGAACATCAGGGGGCGTGCGCAGGTCATGGACACGGACATCGTCGCTCCGGGAAGGGTGGTGGCTCTACGGACGGCCGATGCAGGCCGCGACGCGCTGGCGGGAGCGCATACCGGGAAGTCCCGCATGCGCTGAGTGCATGTTCATCACCGCCCGTGCGTCCACGTTCCTGTCGATCCTGCCATACCTTCGAGTCCTCGCCCGCTATGCACCTTCGGCCCTTATGTTGCGAGCCGTTTGCATCTTGACACCCGCTCGGGCTGCAGGTCAAGTGCGCCTCGCATGACCCTTCGGATCATTTCGCGGAATCGCTTGAGCATTGCGGCTCTGGTCGTCGCATTTTTGGCGCTGCTCGGCCAGTCGCTTCCGAGTGGATCGATCCTCTGCGTCGAGAAGTCAGGACATCTGGCGTTGGAGTTGAGCGGGTCGACGTGCTGTGTTTCCGACGCGCTTGGTGACCATCGGGCTGCCTCCGGCTTCGGCCACTGTCAGGAGTGCACCGATTATCCCCTGGATCATCAGGCGTTCGCAGCGGTTCCCGTCCTGGGAGTGCGCGCGTCCATGGCGATCCTGGCCGATCCGTCGATCACGGTATTGGCCTGTCCCCAGTATAGGCGGGGCGTGAAGGCGACCGGATGGTATCCGCAGCATCCACCGCTCTACCTGGATCATTCCGCTACGATCATCATCCGCTGTTGAGGTGATCGTCAGGATTTTTTCGCTCTTCGAGCGAAAACCTTCCCGTCGATTCCACCTCGTGGGCACTGCAATCGCATGCCCGCATTACGGATGACCCCATGTCTACTACTCGCGCGCTGCCACTTGTGGCAGCCCTGCTAGCAGCCCTGCCGGGCTGCGGTCCGTCACGGGCTGGTGATAACCCTCCGGCGCCGTCCGTCGGACCGATTGCTGCGGTAAGACCTGAACCAGCGGCGGCTCAAGCCGAAGACGACGTACTCGCGGGCGGCACGGTGACGACTCCGCAAGCGTTGGCGATAGCCCACCGACATCATCCCACGCATGCCCTTTTCGCAGCGAACCGGCGCGCTGTCGCTGCGCATGTCCTCCAGGCCCAAGCCTGGGACAACCCCGAGGGCGAGATCGAACTCGGCCGCGCAACCACCAATGATGGAGAACGCCGAGGAGTCGGACGCCTGAGCGTCCGGCAGCGCATCCCTTGGCCTGGGAAGCGCTCAGCCCGCACCAACGCAGCCCAGGCTGAAGGGGCTGTGGCGGAAAGCGAAGCCCGTAACGTGGAACTGGAACTTGCCGGTGAGGTCACCGCCGCGGTGATCGACATCGCCATCGACCACCAGGCGCTCGCGCAGGCGCGAGCGGCACAAGCCATCGCCAGGGAAGTCCTAGGGGTGGTCGAGCGTCGGTTGGCAGCGGGGGAGGCCACCAAGGCGGATGCCCTACGCGCTCGCGTCGAATCGCTTCAGGCGGACCAGGCCGCGATGGCGTTCCAGAGTGATCTCGCCGCCTCGCGTGCCAGCCTGAATGCCCTTTGTGGTGGCGTGCTGCCTGAGGTCTTCACCGCCGCCGTCGCCCTGGACAACCTGCCCGTGACGAGCCTCGAGGCCGCCCACGCGACAGCCGAGAATCAGCATCCCCAGTTTCTGCGCCTCCAGGCGATCCTGCGCCTGCGCCAATGCGAAGTGGAACGCGAGCGTGCAGCCGCCTATCCAGACGTGACCCTGGGCGCATTTAGTGGCAGGGAAACCGACAGTCGTGCCGTAGGCCTGACGCTGGGCATGGACATACCCCTCTGGAATCGGAACCAGGGCGGTATCGAGAGTGCCTTCGCTGAGATCGCGCGGACCCAGGCAGACTTGGCTGTCCAGCAGGCGAAGGTCTTTCGCGAGGTGGACGGCGCATGGCGTGACTATGAGAAGGCGCGCATTCTGGCCGAGCGCTACGCAGGCGAGCTTCGCCCAGTTTCGAAGGAGGCACTGCGCTTGGCCCTGGGCTCGTACCAGGCCGGCGAAACATCCCTCCTCGACCTTCTGGATGCCCGACGCACGGCCCAAGGTGTTGAATCAGCCCTCCTGGATGCCGTGCGGCAAGCGCACGCTGCGCGCATCCGTCTCGACCTTGCCACAGGCAGCTTTGCCGAGCTCTCGGCTGGAACCACACCATGACCACCACCACCCGCACTCTCGGCCTCATCATCAAGCCAACCCTGCTCGCGATGGCACTGTCCTCCATCGCTTGGGGTGCAGACAGCGATGACCATCATCCCGAGCCCAAGGCTGCGGGCACCGCGAATCCGCAAGGCACCGGAAGTCCGCACGCGGATGCGAAGGGACCCGCAGGGAAGGATGACCAGGACGCCAAGGGCACCGCCGAGGTGAAGCTGACCCCGGAGGCCGTGGAGCGCTTCCACATCACCACCTACCACGTGGAGCCGATGGTGCTGCGGGAACCGATTCTCGCCCCGGGCACCGTTTCATTCGTTCCCGAAACGACTACTCATATAGGCACGGTCGTGCTGGGTCGCGTTTCCGCCATCCATGCGCATCTGGGAGAGGTGGTCAAGGCAGGCGATCCCCTCATCACCATCGATAGCCCGGAGTTGGGACTTGCGCAGAATGATTGGTTGCAGAAACGCGCCATCATCGCCGTCTCCCAGGCCGACGTCAACATCAGCGAGAAGGCGCATGAGCGCGCGCAGGTGCTGGCGAAGGATCACGGCATTTCGGTCAGCGAAGCCGAGCGTCGGGAGGGCGATCTCCTCAAGGCTCAGGCCAATCTGGTAGCAGCTCAGGCGGGAGTGCAGGCTGCTGAAAACACCATGCGCATCCATGGCATGGACCAAGCAGCCATCGATGCACTGGCAAAGACAGGGCTGGTGTCCACGCAGCTCATCATCCGCGCGGCGACCACGGGCACGGTCATCAGCAGCGGCGTCACCTTGGGCGAGGTGGCGCGTCCGGAAGCCGAATCGCTGATGACCATCGCCGATACTTCGAATTTGGTCGTCCTCGTCCAGGTACCGGCAAATCAGGCAGGGGTCGTGACCATCGGGAGTTCGGTGAGGATTACTGCAGCCTCGATGCCCGGCAGGATCGTTGAAAGCTCAATCGTCTACCTGTCTCCGCAGATCGACCGCGAAACACGCACCCTGCAGGTACGGGTGCCGATATCCGGAGACGCCGGTTTGGCAGCCGGAACGTTTGTCGATGTGGACATCTCACCAGCGCCCAAGAGTGGCGGGAAAGAGGCGAAGATCATTGCGGTCCCGCGCGATGCGCTCTTCACGGTCGGGACCAGCACCGTGGTCTTCGTCGCCGATATGGCCCATCCAGGAACCTATGCGATGAAGAAGGTCGCCGCGGCGCCTCCCCTGGGCTCTTTGGTCCCGATCATCTCTGGAGTCGAGGATGACGATGAGGTGGTGGTGCATGGCGGATTCGTCATCAAGGCCGAATTTGGCAAAGCAGGTGCCAAGGACGAGGATTGACCATGGCCGGTCCCGCACTGGTCCGGCTGCGCATCCGTGTCCCAGCCATGGACTGCCCTGAGGAGATCGCGATCGTACGCAAGGCTTTGGAACCGCTGCCAGGGGTGGAAGGCATCGTTTCAGACCTGTCCCAGCATATCGCCACGATCACCGTCACGCCCAAAGGACCGACCGCGGCTCAGGTGAGCGCCGCGATTCAAGCTGCCGGCCTGGAAGCCAGCCCGGTCGAGGACGACGCCCCGGTAGCGGAGACCTGGTGGGCACTCCATGGGAGAGCGCTGCTGACCCTCGGCTCCGGTGGCCTGATCGCGATCGGCCTCGCTGTCCATGCCGCTGCGACCGGCTTGAGGGGCGCATTCTCCAACGAAGGCATGCCCCTGGCCGCTGTGGTCGCCTACGGCCTCGCCATTGCGGCGAGCATCATCCCGCTGCTGCCGCGTGCGTGGCATGCCGTGCGCAGCCTGCGCCTGGACATGAATGTCCTCATGGTCGTCGCCGTCGGTGGCGCCATCGCGCTCGGCGATTGGTTCGAGGCGGCAACGGTCGTCACCTTGTTCGGCCTCTCGCTGTTGCTGGAGGGCTGGACCGCCCGTCGCTCCCTGCGGGCCATCGGCGACCTGCTCGGATCACGTCCCGTCATGGCGCGGCTGCGCGCATTGGGTGAGGTGCCTGAACACAGCGTTCCGGCCCTCGAGGTCCTCGTCGGCGCCGTCGTGATCGTCAAGCCAGGCGAGACGATCCCCGTCGATGGTCGCATCATCAGCGGGGCCACCACTGTCGATCAGGCTCCGATCACCGGCGAGTCGATACCAGTCGCCAAGACCAGCGGTGATGGGGTTTTCGCCGGCTGTGTGAATGGCGATGGTGCGATCGAGATCGAGAGCACCAAGCCGCCAGGCGATTCGCTCATCGGGCGCATCGCCCGGATGGTTGCCGAAGCTCAGACCAGCCGCGGTCGATCCGAGCGCTGGCTGGACAGCTTCGCGCGATTTTACACTCCCGCCATGCTGCTCGCGGCCATTGCACTCGCGCTCGTGCCACCGCTCGTGACTGGCCAATGGGCCTGGTGGTTGAACCAAGCCCTGGTCCTTCTGGTGATCGCCTGTCCGTGCGCCTTGGTGATCTCGGTTCCCGTATGCATCGTCGCGGGCATTGCCACCGCGGCTCGTCATGGGGTGGTGGTCCGCGGCGGAGCTGCACTGGAAATGGCAGCGCGCATCCGCGCCGTAGCCTTCGACAAGACCGGCACCCTGACGCAGGGGAGACCGGCGGTGCTGAAGGTGAAGACCGTGACCGCAACCGATGAGGACGCGGTCGTTGGCATGGCGGCAACCCTGGAATCGCGTTCCGAGCACCCCCTGGCGAAGGCGGTGATGACCTACGCCGGCACCAAAGGCATCCGCTTCGACCCCATGACGGACGTGCGCGCCGTTCCGGGTCGTGGGGTCGAATCGCCCCTTGCTGGGACCTGGGCGGGATCGGTCTCCTGGGCCCAGGAGCGGGGCGCACTGACCGACGACGCACGCGTCCAGCTTGCGGAGCTCGCCATGCTCGGCGCGTCGATACTGGTGGTCGGTCGTGGGGCCTCCATCGCTGGATTCATCGCCTGCCAAGATCGCATGCGTCCCGAGGCCATACCGGCTCTGGCCGCGCTGCGCGCCCTCGGTATCGCCCGCATCATCATGTTGAGCGGGGACTCGGAACAGGTCGCTGGCCGGGTGGCGGCAGAGCTTGGCATTGGCGAAGCCCATGGTGGACTGCTTCCAGACGACAAAGTCAAACTGGTGACGGGATGGGCCGGCCGCTCCGCACCGCTGGCCATGGTCGGCGACGGCCTCAACGATGCCCCGGCGCTCGCTCGTGCCGATCTCGGCGTGGCCATGGGCGAAGGCACTGCCGCCACCATTGAAACCGCCGATATCGCTCTCCTGACCAATGACCTCCGACGCCTTCCCTGGCTGGTGGGCCATGCCCGGCAGGTGATGTCGGTGATGCGTCAGAACGTGATCGTCTCGCTGGTCGTCAAAGCCGCCTTCATCCTTGCTGCCGTGGCAGGCCATGGATCGCTGTGGGCAGCGATCGCCGCTGACACGGGCATGGCGGTGCTGGTCGTTCTCAATGCGCTGCGCCTCCTGCGTTCTCCATCCGCTCTTCCGGAAGTGCTCCCATGATCGATCCGCTCCTCCGCTTCGTCATCCAGCACCGCCTGCTGGTCATCATCGGGGCCGGCATCGCCGCCATCATCGGTGCGGTCGCACTGACGCGGCTGCCGATCGATGCCGTGCCGGACATCACCAACAACCAGGTCCAGATCAATACGGTCATGCCGGCGCTGCCACCGCAGGACGTCGAGCGCCAGGTCACGTTCCCCATCGAAACGGCCATGGCTGGCATTCCTGGGCTCGAATACACCCGTTCGCTGTCGCGCAGCGGCTTCTCGCAGGTCACGGTGGTGTTCGCCGAGGGCGTCGACATCTACTTCGCGCGCCAGCAGGTGGCAGAGCGGTTGGGCGAGGCCCGGGAGAACATGCCCTCGGGGGCGGACCCGCGGATGGGTCCGATCACGACCGGACTCGGCGAGATCTATATGTACGCGGTCGAATTCGCGCACCCCACCGGCAAAGGTACGGTGATCGCGGATGGGAAGCCGGGGTGGCAAACCGATGGCAGCTATCTCTCACCAGAGCATCAGCAGCTGGTGACCCCTGAGCAGCGCATCACATACCTCCGTACCGTCCAGGATTGGATCATCAAACCGCAGCTGAAAGGCGTGCCCGACATCGCCGGCGTGGACTCCTTGGGTGGTTATGAGAAGCAATACGTCGTTCAGCCGGACCCCAAGCGGCTGCTGGCCTACGGCATCCCCATGCGGGACGTCGCGGAAGCCATCGAGCGCAACAACCAGTCGATCGGCGCGCCGCCCCTCGAGATCAATGGCGAATCGTACGTCGTGAGGTCGGATGGGCGCATTCCGTCGGTCGCTGGCATCGGCGCGGTCGTGCTCGCGACGCACTCCGGGACGCCCATCCGCGTCAGCGATGTGGCGGAGGTCACGATCGGCCGTGAGGTGCGCAGCGGATCCGCAACAAAGAACGGCGAGGAGGTCGTCATCGGCACCACCCTCATGCTCATCGGTGGCAACAGCAGAACCGCGGCGGAAGCGGTCCATGAACGTCTCGCCAAGATCGGCAAGTCGCTGCCCAACGATGTGCTGGCCACACCGATCCTCAATCGCTCCACCCTGGTGGATTCCACCATCCATACGGTCGAGAAGAATCTCATCGAAGGCGCCAGCCTGGTCATCATCATCCTCTTCCTCCTCCTCGCGAATTTGCGTGGGGCGCTGATTGCGGCCTTGGTCATCCCCTTGTCGATGCTGATCGCCGCCATCTGGATGACGAAAGCCAAAGTCAGCGGCAATCTCATGAGCCTCGGTGCCCTGGATTTCGGCATCATCGTCGACACGTCGGTGATCCTGGTCGAGAACTGCCTGTTGCGGCTGGGCGAGCGCCAGCACGCGCTGGGCAGGCTCCTGACGACCAAGGAACGCCTGCTCGAAACCTTCGTCGCCACCCGCGAGATGGCGCAGCCCACGGTGTTCGGCCAGCTCATCATCATGACGGTCTACCTGCCCATCCTCACCCTGACCGGCGTCGAGGGCAAGATGTTCACGCCGATGGCGCAAACCGTCCTGTTCGCGCTGGTGGCGGCCTTCATCCTGACATTGACCGTGGTTCCCGCCCTGGTCGCCCTGCTCATGCGGGGCAAGGTCAGCGAGCATAAGAACTGGGCGATCCGCACGGCCGAACAGGGGTATGCCCGCGTCCTGCGCGTCGCGATCTCCCAGCGCTGGGTGATGGTCGGAATCGCTGCGCTGTTGTTCGCTGGGTCGCTGTGGATCTTCGGCCGCCTCGGCAAGGAGTTCATCCCCAAGCTCGATGAAGGCGACCTCGCGATCGGCTCCGTGCGCATCCCATCGGTCGGTGTCGAACAATCGACCAGGATGCAGCGTGAAGTCGAGCGGGTCATCCTGGGCCATCCCGAAGTCGCCTACGTGTTCTCCAAGACGGGCACGGCCGAGGTGGCGACGGATCCGATGCCACCATCCATCTCCGACGGCTTCGTCATCCTCAAACCGCGGAGCCAGTGGCCCAATGCCAAACTTGCCAAGGATGAACTCGGCGAGCGCATCGAACAGTCGCTCGCCGTCATACCCGGGCAGAATCACGAAGTCTCGCAGCCGATTGAGAATCGGTTCAACGAGCTGATCGCCGGCGTGCGCGCCGACATCGCGGTCAAGGTCTTCGGCGACCGGTACGAGGACATGCTGCCCGTCGCCGACGAGATAGCCAAGATCCTCGGGAGCATGCCCGGTGCCGAAGGCGTCCGCGTCGAGCAGGTCGAAGGTCAGCCCAGCGTGACCATCGATGTGGATCGCGGCGCCTGCAGCCGGCTCGGCCTGAACATGGCGGATGTGCAAGGCGTTGTTGCAACCGCTCTGGGAGGTCAACAGGCCGGCATGGTCTTCGAAGGTGATCGGCGTTTCGCCATCGTCGTCCGCCTGGGTGATGAACAACGCTTGAACCTGCCCTCGATCGAACGCCTCCCCGTGCCTCTTCCCAGCAGGGAAAGCGATGGGGGAACCGCGCATGCGATCCCCCTCAAGGAAGTCGCGCGCGTCACCCTGGCAGAGGGACTGAACCAGGTCAGTCGCGAGAACGGCAAGCGACGGGTCGTGGTGCAGGCCAATGTCCGTGGGTCTGATCTCGGATCGTTCGTCGAAAAGGCCCAGCGCGTGGTGGACGAGCAGGTGAAGCTTCCCGCCGGCATCTGGCTCGCATGGGGTGGCCAGTTCGAGAACCTGAAGGCTGCCCGTGAGCGTCTGGAGGTCGTCGTCCCGGCTTGCCTCGTTCTCATCTTCATCCTGCTTTTCACGACGTTCAATTCGATCAAATACGCCGCACTGGTCTTCACCAGCGTCCCGATGGCCCTGACCGGCGGCGTCATCGCGCTGTGGGTCACGGGAATGCCATTCTCGATCTCGGCAGCGGTGGGCTTCATCGCCCTTTCCGGTGTGGCGGTGCTCAATGGCATGGTCGTGGTTTCCGCGATCAATCACCTGCGCCGCAAGGATGGCCTCGGCCTCGAGGAGGCCATTGCCAAAGGCTCCCTGCTGCGTTTGCGCGCGATGGTGATGACGGCCCTTCTCGGGGCCCTCGGCTATGTGCCGATGGCCCTCGCGACCGGACCGGGCGCGGAGGTGCAGAAGCCGCTCGCCATCGTGGTCATCGGAGGGATCATCTCATCGGCCCTGCTCACCATGGTGGTCCTCCCCGGCCTCTACCGCATCTGGCATCGCACCGATGATCACCTCTGCGACGATGACCATGAGCATCTCCAGCACGCCCCCATCCGTTGAAAGGCCTGAGCAGCATGAAAACGCGCGATAGCGGAATGCCCATGGCATCGCAGTGGGAGGGCTACTTCGATCCGCAGGGGATCTTCGCAGTCCTCGGGCTCGCAATCCCTGAAGAGACGCTCGTCGATATCGGCTGCGGCTACGGCACCTTCACCATGGCGGCGGCACGCTGCGGGTGGCGTCGGGTGATCGCCATCGACATCGATCCAGTCTCGGTTCAGACGCTGCAGGCGCGCTTGCTCGGTGAATCCGCTGGTGGTGCCGAGGTCCGGCAACGGGACGTCGTGGCGGATGGCTTCGGCCTGCCCAGCAGCGATGCCGACGCAGTCCTGCTGTTCAACATCCTCCACTGCGAAGATCCACTGGCCATGCTGGCTGAAACCCGGCGGGTGCTCCGCCCTGGCGGGCGTGTCGCGATCATCCATTGGCGCAGTGATATCCCCACTCCGCGCGGTCCAGCCGCCGCGATCAGGCCGCGACCAGAGAACTGCCGTGAGTGGCTGGAAAAGACCGGCTTCGAAATCGCCCTCGAAGCAACGTCCCTCCCTCCCTATCACTTCGGTCTCGTCGGACGCAGACCCGCGTCAGCAGGCTGAATCTCCAGGATTCCCCCATGCGGCAGGGGGCGTCCCGACCCACGTGGTACCGGGGGTACGAGATGAATACTGGTGGTGGAGCGCTGGCCGATGCAGCCACCTGGACGCGATCGTCCTCGCTTGGATCAGTTCGCCATGACCAGAGCAGCCAGCCCGGTCCCCATCACCAGCACTGCACTCACGAGCGGCGCATGCTTGGCGAGCGATGAGAACCGTCCGGTCTTGGCGAGCTTGGAGAACCCCGCCACGACCACCATGCCGATGCCGACCATGGTCACCGCCAGCCCGAGGCTGAAGCACATGACTGCCAGGAGCCCGAATGCGACCTGACCGGCTGACAGCGCCAGCAGCATCACCGTGATCGAGGCGGGGCAGGGTATCATGCCGCCGGCCGCTCCGAAGGCGATCACTTGGAGGGACGATGGCCGCCCACCCTGTTCCACATACGCCGGCATGGCCGCGGCATGGGCACGCGCGTGGGCATCATCGTCCAGTCCGTCATGGTCCTCATGGCCGTCATGATGACCTGCGGGCTCGTGCATGGAGAACGGGCGCCGCTCCTCACGACCAGGAACCGACAGGATGGCCTCGGCGGTGAACTCGTGGGGCTCGGCGGGGGCGACCGAACTGGTGAATCGACCAGCATGACCGGGATCTGGCGAGAGCTCCAGGACCTCCATCCGACCGTGCTCGCGTGCGATGTGGACTGCGATGAGGGTACCCGGCAGGCAGTGCGTGGCGCTAAAACGCAGGCGTTCGCCATCCGCGGTAGCGATGATGCCGAGCGTCCCCTCGGCGATGTCCGAGGTGATGGCGATCGGCTCTGGAGCCCCATGGTGATGGGCATGTGCGGGAGGCTTCGGGCGTGGCCAGCGACGCCACAGCATCCACGCTCCGATCAGGATCACGAACACCCCACTGGCGATCTGCAGCCAGTGGCTCACTTGATCGGTGAACACCTCCTTGCCAAGCCACAGCGCTGAAACTGCGATTGCGATGACGATGAGGCTGTGGGTCGTCGCTGCCGAGACCCCCAGCAGGAAAGCGTCCCATTTGGTGCCCTTGGTCCCGATCAGATATGCGGCAATCAAGGTCTTGGAATGACCTGGCTCCAGGGCGTGCAGCGCTCCGAGTCCAAGAGCGGTCGGGAGATAGAGAAGGGAGAGGGTATTGATCACGGAAAAACCTCGGTGATTTACTTGAGGTAGGCGTTGACCACTTCAAGGAGCTGCTCGGCCGCTTCGAGCTGCCCGGCCGTCGACTTACCCTTCGGATCAAGCACGTGGTAGCGGACGTGCCCTTCGATCACTTCGGCCATGAGGCCGTTCAACGCACCCCTGCAGGCGGCGATGGTCTGGAGCACCCGATTGCAGTCGCCATCGGCGAGGATGTCCTTTTCGATGGCGACGACCTGGCCCTTGATGCGGCGGATGCGGGCGATCAGCTGATCGCGGTTGCCGTGCAGGTGCGCCATCATCAGCTCCTATACCCCAGTAGGGTATTTGTGCGCCACGCGAGTGCAAGGATGGCGGGGCGGCCATTCAGCAACCACGGCCACGGGATGAAGCGCTGCGCCGCCGCAGGGGCGCTGAATCCGCGAGGATCGGGGTTCCGCAGTCGGCCGGCTCAGCGCACGCGCAGCGCCACCAGCAGCGCCGGCAGCACGACCAGCGCCAGCGGCAGCTGCGCGAGCAGGCCGGAGATGATGGCGATGGCCAGCGGCTGCTGCATGGCCGCGCCCTGGCCGAGCCCGAGCGCGAGCGGGGCCAGCGCCAGGATGGCGGCGAGGATGGTCATGGCGATCGGCCGCATGCGCGCCAGCCCGGCCTGGATCAGGCGTTCGGCCAGCGGCGCATCCGCGGGCAGCGCCGCGCATTCGGAGTAGAAGATGATGGCGACCTCGGTGACGATGCCGACGACCATGGTCAGGCCCATCAGCGCGGTGATATTGAGGTCGGTCCCGGTCAGGCGCAGGCCGATGAAGACCGCGGCCAGCGACAGCGCTGTAGTGGCAGCCACTGCGAGGGCGATGCGCAGGCTCTGGTAGAGCGCGACCAGCAGCACCACCACCAGCAGCGCGGCGACGCCGATGGTGACCGTGAGGTCGGCGAAGGCGAGCTGCTGCTGCTCGTAGAGGCCGCCGAGCCGCCAGCTCACCCCGGCGGGCACCACGCCGGGCTGCGCGAGCAGCGCCTGGACGTCGCGCACCGCGGCGCCCAGGTCGCGCTGGTCGATGCGCGCCGTCACCGCCACCGCGCGGCCAAGATCGTCGTGCATGATCTCGGCCTGGCCGCTGAGCTGCTG
>JACDGQ010000556.1 GCA_013821615.1 Planctomycetota bacterium | reverse complement strand
GGAAACGCCTCTTCACCCACCACGCGAGCGGCCAGGAGCGGCCGCTCGGCGTCGGCTTCCTCGACTCGTGTCTGCGCCTGCCGGCCGTGCCGGCGGCGCCGACGATCCCGGTGGCCATCGTCCATGGCCGGCAGGATGAGACCGTCGATTGGCGCGGCAGCCGGACGTATGCCGATCAGGGCGATGGCGTCGAGCTGCACCTCGTGGCTGGCGACCATCGGCTCACTGAGCCGCGGCACGAGGAGCTGATCGCATGGTGCGCGCGCGACCTGATCTCGCGGGGCCTGCCGGCCGCGGGTCCTGAAGTCCTGAAGTCCTGAAGTCTAGGCGCGCGAAGGCGCAGCGATCAGCGGCGGTGGTTCCCGCCATGCGGGCCACACATCACGCCGCTCGACGAGACTTCCGGACGTCCGGACATCCGGACATCCGGCCCTTCTCACCTGATCCGTGCCGGCAATATCACCATGGTCTTCCCCGCCCAGTGCAGGCGCTTCTGCACGGCGTGCGCGGTGTCGTTGTGCAGCAGCCACTGGTACCAGCGCTCGCGCTTGAAGATCACCAGGCCGGCGAAGAAGGTGGCGCGCGGGAACTCCTTGCAGATCTGGATGCAGGCGCGCTCGGCCTCGTCGATGGCGTCGGTGCCGACCTCGAAGCGGTAGGTCGCCGGCACGCCCAGGCGGGCGGCGAGCTCGACGTACTTGCGCAGCGCCTCCTCGGTGCGCTCCTTGAGCGCGTCGACGGTGTCGTCGCCCTTGAAGCCGCCGGAGTCCATCACCCCCACCGACACGAACACCAGGTTCTTGAAGTGCCCGGGGAAAGTCCGGAAGACATTGAGCACGGTGTGGATGCCCAGGCCGCCGTAGGCGGCGACCAGCACCACCGCGGTGGGCTGCGCGGGGTCGAGCGCGGCGACCGCCTTGCCGGAGTGCGGCAGGCCGGCGAGCTCGCCGAAGAGCTTGGCGACCTTGGCGTTGACCTTCTGGTAGTGGCCGTGGATGAGGAAGCACAGTGCGACCAGCGCCCCAGTCACGCTCAAGGTGATCCAGCCGCCTTCGCTGAACTTCTCGACCACCGTCACCACCAGGATGGTGGCGCACAGCAGCAGGCCGAAGCCGAACAGCGCCAGGCGGCGCACCTGGATCTTGCGCGGACCCCGCCGGCGCAACCAGTAGCGCACCATGCCGCCCATGGTCAGGCTGAAGGTCAGGAACACGTTGATCGAGTACATGACGACGATGGTGTCGACGCGGCCGTGCGTGGCGAACAGCGCGGCGAGCGAGGCCAGGGTCATCAGGTAGAGGCCGTTCTCGGTGGTCAGGCGCTCGGAAAGCGCGGCGAAGCGCCGCGGGAACCACGAGTCGACCGCCATGTTGGCGATGACGCGTGGGCCGCCGATGAAGCCCGCCTGAGCGGCGACCAGCAGCAGCACCGCCTCCGCCGCCAGGGTGACGATCACGAAGACGTTGCCGAGCGGCAGCATGTGCCCGACCTGCTCGGCGAGCACCGCGTTCATGGTCTTGCCTTCGGTCGGCTCGACGCGCCACAGCAGGTAGCAGAGGATCAGGCCGCCGGCGGTCACGGCGAGCGAGATCGCCAGGTAGACCATGGTGCGCTTGGCGGTCTGCACGCGTGGCTCGCGCATCAGCGGCAGGGCGTTCGACACCGCCTCGATGCCGGTGTAGGTGCCGCCGCCCATCGAGTAGGCGTTGAGGAAGATCAGCAGCATGGCGCCGATGCCGATGGTCGAGAGGTCGGCCTGGTAGCCGTCGCTGATCGCCCGCGCCGAGGTCGCGATCTCGGGCGCGTGCAGGGCCAGGCCGCCGAGGATCAGCACGGCGTGGGTGATGATGAAGATGATGAAGATCGGCGCGAGGAACAGGATCGATTCGCGGATGCCGCGCAGGTTGAGCCCCAGCAGCATGACGATCGCGGCGACCTCGCCGCTGAACTTCCACGGCAGCCAGGACGTCGGCAGGAAGCTGAAGATGGCGTCGCCCATCGCCGCGATCGAGATGGTGATGGTCAGCACGTAGTCGACGAGCAGGGCGCAACCGCTGACCACGCCGACGCGCGCGCCGAGCATGCGCGCGGCGACGCCGTAGCCGCCGCCGTTGGGGAAGTTCTCGATCAGCTTGCTGTAGGCGGCGGAGATGACGAAGACCGTGCCGGCGGTGGCCAGGGCCAGGCCGAGCGCCAGGTAACGGTGCTGGCCGATGGCCTTGAAGGCCTCTTCGGGACCGTAGGCCGACGAGGACAGCGCGTCGGCACCCAGGCCGATCCAGGCGAGGAAGGCGACCAGGCTCAGGCGGTGGAGCAGCGAGCGGTCCTCGATGTCCTTGGGGCCGCCGAAGAGCATGCGCTTGATGCGCACGAAACTGGAGCGCGACTCATCGCTGGGCAGGCGGCCGCTGGCATCGGGCGCCGGCGCGGGTGGGGCGCTGGCGGGCGGGTGAGGGGGGGAGGGAGGGCGATCAGCAGACATGGGAACGCTCCGGCAGCTCACGGGAGGTCGCTCCCATGACACGGAGTCGCCTCTTCACGCCTACGAGGTTAGCTGACGGGCTCGGGCGAAGAGTGCCCTACGCGGCTGGCCGCGATACGCCCCGGGTGAGTGGTTCCCCCGTTCCCGGTCCGACCGGGATTCGGCGACGTGATTGGTGAAAGGCCCATTGTAGGAGTTGCCGACCGGCCGCAATGCTGCTCATCCAAGCGATTGCATGGACAGGGGTTGGCCAGGCTTCGGGAAGGCGGCAAGGAGTTCCTGCCAGGCCTCTGGACCTGCCTTTTCGGCGGTCGGGATGCGTACCACCACCACCCCGGCGCGGCCGCGCGGCTGCCAGGCGACCGGAAAGGCGGGGTCGGAGAAGCCGGTGAAGGCGACCAGCACCGGGATGCCGAGGGCCCCCGCCAGGTGGTGACCGACGCTGTCGTAGCTCAGCGCCAGGCCGCAGCCGGCGAGCGCCGCCGCCCAGCCGGCGATCGAGCCGTGGAAGCGGATCAGCGCGGCGTGGGCGAGGGCGCCCACGGGCAGCGCCGCCACCGCCAGACCCAGGCCCTGGCCGCTGTCGTCGATGTCGAC
>JACDGQ010000026.1:11341-14718 GCA_013821615.1 Planctomycetota bacterium | reverse complement strand
GGTACTGGGCGAAGGACTCGCTGCCGGTGCGCTCGGCCTGGTACCAGCCGGCCAGCGCCGCGACGGCGGCGACGGCCTTGCGCGCCGGGATGCGCGCGACCATGGTCGCGTGGAAGATCTTTGCGCCCTCGTCGCCGCCGCCGACGAACAGCACGTAATGGGGCACCAGCTTGTCGCCGATCTTCGAGGCCGCGCCGTGCATGCCGATGGTGCCGATGTGGTGCTGGCCGCAGCTGTTCGGGCAGCCGCTGATGTTGATGTGGCCGTTCAGGGTGCGGGCATCGGCGCCGATCGATTTCAGCGCGACTTCCAGCTCCTTGGCCAGGTTCTTGGACTGGGTGATGCCCAGCTGGCAGGTGCTGGCGCCGGGGCAGCTGACCACGTCGACCAGGCCGTGCGCCTGGCGGGTGTAGCCGAGCTTCTCGAGCTCCTTGAAGAGCTGCGGCAGGTGCTCGTGCTTCACCCGGCGGAAGACGATGTTCTGGTCGTTGGTCGACCGCGCGTCGCCGGCGCTGAACCACTCGCACAGGTCGGCCAGCACGCGCATCTCACGCGCCGGGACGTCGCCGCGCGGGATGCAGACGCTGACCACGGCGATGCCTGCCTCGCGGTGCGGACGGCAGTTGTCGAGGCGCCACTGGCCTTCCGCGCCGGCGGCGGCGGGGATGGGCGTGGGGTTGGCGGCGGGCAGGCGGTCGGGGAAGGCCTGTCCGGTGATGCCGTCGGCCTTGGCGAGCGCGAGCTGCTCCTCGAAGAGCGCGCGGAAGCCGGCGTCGCCCTTGGCCTTGAGCACGAACTTGAGGCGCGCCTTGGCGCGATTCTGGCGGTCGCCGTGCACATGGTGCACGCGCACCAGGGCGTCGCACACCGGGATGAGCTGGTCCTTGGGCAGGCAGTCGTAGAGCTTGATCGGCGCGACCGGGACGGCGCCCAGGCCGCCGGCGGCGACGATGCGGAAGCCCTCGACCCCATCCACGGTCACCGCGGTGATGCCGATGTCCTGGATGTTGACCTGCTGCAACGGATCGCTGTCGGACGAGGCCAGCGCGATCTTGAACTTGCGCGGCAGGCTCGCCGAGCGCGGCCCGCGCAGGAAGTGCTGGAACACCGCTTCGCTGTAGGCGTCGATGGCGAAGGGCTCGTCGTGCAGGATGCCGGCGTTGGGACTGCCGCAGACCGCGCGCACCGCGTTGCCGCAGGCCTCGCGCGTGGTGAGTCCGGCCTCCTCCAGTTCGCGCAGCATCTTGGGGGTGTGATCGAGCTGGACGTAGTGGTACTGGATGGCCTGGCGGGTGGTGATGTGGCTGACGCCGTTGGCGTACTTCTCGGCGCAGCTCGCCAGGGCGCGCATCTGGTCGGGCGTGACCACGCCGTACTTCAGCTTGATGCGCACCATCTGGTTCTCGCCGCCCTGGCGCTGGCCATAGACGCCGTGCACCAGGCGGAAGGGCTTGAAGACCTTGTCATTGTCGATCGCGCCGGCGTGCAGCGCATCGAGGGTGCTCTGGTACTTGGCCAGCTCCTGCTCGACGGGCGTGGGCAGGGGCTTGATGGCGCTGGCGGTGGGAGGATTCATGGCTGCGGCTCCGCGACGGACGTTGGGCTGGAGGGCGCACCATAGGGCGTGCGCCGGCGGGGCAACATACGGCAACGAGGCAGATGCTCATGCAGCCGGCGTATGGGCAGTGGGAATGGCCGGGAATGCGGGAAAGGGCCGCGTCCAGTGCACTCCAGCCCCGCCCTCCGCCTGATACCCGGCGTTCAGGCCTGCTTGGCGGGCGGATGGCCGCAGTGGCGCGCCCACCAGATCTCGACCAGGCGGTCGAAGGCGAGCTTGCCGCCGCCGTAGCCGATCAGCCAGAGCATGAACAGCAGGTAGACCACCGGGACGATGTCGGTGAGGTCGCCGGCGTTCTTGACCGCCTCCGCGGTCCCGAGGTGGAAGACCGCCAGGACCTGCGCCCGGTGCACGGTCAGCATCGCGACCGCCATGGTCCCGGCGAGCATCGCCGCACCGATGCGCGTGCCCAGCCCGGCCACCAGCAGGATGCCGCCGATCAACTCGGTCAGCCCGGCCATGGCCGCGTTCACCCCGGGCAGGACGAACCCCCAGTTGGTGAAGTTCTCGACCGTGTGCGGGAAGTCGCTGAGCTTGCCCCAGCCGGTGCCGATGAAGATCAGGCCCAGGATCAAACGCGTGAGCAGGATCGCCGTCTGACCGGAGAGGAAGATGGGCAATCGCGAGAACGCCGCCACCAGGTCGACGAAATGCTTCATGGGGTGTAACTCCGGTTGGTGGGCACGGTGGGCGTACCCACACTGCCATCGCTCCGGACCGAGCAAGCCTTGGGTTTGCAGCGGCGTCAGCGCAAGCGTCGCCGCCAGCCGATCATCACCAGCATGAAGGACAGCACCGCGAAGCCGGCTCCCAGGCCGCACTTCTTTCCGCCACCGTCGCTGGCCGGCGGTGGCGTCGTCCCGGAGCCCGGACCGGAGCCTATCCACGCAGCGATCATCGCCGAGCCCTCCGTATCGATGGTGCGGCGGTTGACTGGCGTCTTCGGCATGCTGATGGCCGGATCGACGGTGTGCAGGCGCTGATACAGGATCGACAGCTCCTGATGACCCATGACCACGACTTTCGCGCCCGCGATGCCGAGGGTGTTGTTCACCGGCCCGTCGACGATGTTCTGGCTTGCCAGCGGGGTGAGCAACCGCGCGTCGAAAGTGGCCGGCGCCCCGCCTGGGCGGTGGCAGTACGAGCAGTTGACGTCGAGGTAGGAGCGCGCCCGCGTCTCGAGCGCGACGCTGGTGTCACTGGGCACGGCGATCTTCTGCAATGCGGGGATGGCGGACTCCGCGGGCGGGGCGTTGAACATGCCGATGTGGCTCCAGGTGCGCAGCTGGTTGTCGGTGCGGCCGCTTTGCCCGTAGGTGAAGTCGCCGTTGAGCTGGCGCGTGGTCACGCCCAGCACCCGACCGGCGGTGGCGTTGTGGCAGGTCAGGCAGTCGCCGCGCGCCGGGTAGTACCAGCTCTGCGTGTGCGTGCTGCCGTCGCCAGCGGTGATGGTGAGGTCCTCGGTCACGCCGGCCGCGTCGACCAGGGTGGCCTCCGTGCCCGCGCTGTTCCACTTATAGGTGACGCCATAGACGTTGCCGTCGGCCTGCACCACGATCAGGCGCGTCTCCAGGCGCTGGCGCTGGCTGCTGTCGCGCTGGTCGGTGTTGAACGCGAAGTGCTTCACGAACACCGTGCCGGCGGGGAAAGTCCAGAAATCGGTGGCCGCGAAGCCGATCGCCGGGTCGTTGACCCCGGCCGCGTGCGGCACCGCCACGAAGCGCGTCTTGAGCGCGCCGTCGGAGAAGAAGGCGAGGTT
>JACDGQ010000026.1:0-11331 GCA_013821615.1 Planctomycetota bacterium | reverse complement strand
GTGTACGGCAGCAGCGCCGCGCTGGGCGTCAGCGCGCCGACATCGCTGAAGGCGCCGGTGGCCGTCAACGTCGACGGCAGTGCGCCGCTGGCCGTGGTGGGCATGGTGCCGCCCAGGAAGGCGCCTCCGACCGGTCGCGCAACCAGGCCGAAGTCACCGACGGTGATGGTGAACGACTGCGTCGCATCCGGGGCAATCCCATTGGCGGCCTTCACGGTGACGGCCGCGTGGGTGCCCGCCGGCGTCGGCCAGGTGATCACGCCGCTGGACGCGTCGATGGTCATCCCGGTGGGCTTGGTGGTGAGGGTGAAGGTCGGCGCCGGGGTTCCGGTCGCCTGCACGTCGTAGGTATAGGCGAAACCCAGGTTGGCGGTGGTGAGCGCGGTGGAGGTGATGATCGGCGCGGTGGTCCCGCCCGCATTCAGCACGTGCACGGTCATGTTCTTGGCGACCTGCACGCCCACGCTGTCGGTGACCATGGCGGTGAAAGTAACCGTCGCCGCCACCGTCGGCGTGCCGCTCAAGACGCCACCCGCTGACAGGGTCAGTCCATCGGAAAGTCCGGTCGAGCTCCATGTCAACGCTCCGGTGCCACCGCTCGCCGCCAGGGTGCGGTTGTACGCGGAGCCGACAGTGGCGTCGGGCAGCGCCGCCGCGGTGCTGATGGTCGGAGCCGGATTGACGGTCACGGCAAAAGCCTTGAAGCCGGTCGCCGAACCGTTGGTCACCTGCGCGGTGAAGCTGATGGTGCCCGCGGCACCCGCGATGCCGCTCAGCACGCCACCCGCCGACAGTGTCAGCGGAGCCACGCTGCCCCCGCTCACGCTCCAGGTCTTGGTCCCGCTGCCGGAGACGGCGAGGGTCTGGCTGTACGTCGCGCCGGTGGTCGTGGCCGGCAGCGGCGAGGCGGTGGTGATGACCAGGTTGGGGACGATCTTGAACAGCGAGCCGTTGCCGTACGAGCAGATATACAGCTCGCCGGCATCGTCCTCGGCGAAGGAGCTGGGACCCGAGGGGTGATCCGACCCTGCCACCAGCGGTGCGGTGACATCGGTGTTGACCACCGACCCGGCCGGGTCGGCGATGGTCCAGAAGTGAGTGCCGCCGTTGTCTCCATAGAGGTACAGCCCCTGCAGGTCGGGTATTGCGCTGCCGCGGTAGACGTAGCCACCGATCACGCAGTTGTTGCCGTCGCTGTGCGGGTAGTCCAGGATCGGATCGGTGGTGCCGGTCGGATGCTCGCCCGGGAAGCTGCTGTTCTGGCTCAGCCCTTCGCGGGCGCGCCAGCCGTAATTCCGCCCCGGGACCGCGCCGGCATTGAAATCGATCTCCTCATGCTGGTTCTGCCCGACCTCGCCGATCCAGAAATCCCCGCTCTGGCGATCGAAGCTGCAGCGCCACGGATTGCGCACGCCGATGGCGAAGATCTCGTGCTTGCGCGTGGCGTCGCTGGCGAAGGGATTGTCGGCGGGGATGGTGTACGAGGTGCCCGCGCTGACGTCGACGCGCAGGATCTTGCCGAGGAACACCGTCGCGTTCTGGGCATTGCCGCCGGGTTCGATGTGCCCCACTTCGCCGTCGGTATCGTCCGCATTCCCACCATCACCAACCGAGATGAACAGCCGGTGGTCGTTGGCGTGGCGATTGAAGCCGATCCAGCCGCCGTTGTGATTGGTCTGCGGCTTGTCCCACTGCTGCAGGATGACCTTGCTACCGGCGTTGCCCGTGCTGGCGGCCGTGAACGGCCCCGCTCCGTTCGCGGTGTAGGTCTGCACTTCGGAATGCCCGCTACCGAAGCTGCCGCCGGTGATGGTGGCGAAGATGTAGAAGCGGCCGTTGGTGCCATAATCCGGATCGAAGGCCATGCCGAGGAGCCCTTCCTCGCCCGTGGCATTGATGCTGGCCACGGTCATGAAGGTCCCGGTGATGGTCTTGCTGTCGAGATCGACGACCTGGATCTTCCCGGAATACTGTTCGAGCACGAACAGGTGGTGCGCGTCACCCGGGATGGCGGTGGCGAAGGTCGGATTGCTGAGGCCGCCGACGACCTTGACCGTGGTCATGTTGGGTACGGTCGCCGCGACGGCAGCGACGGCGCCGGCAACCAGCAGCACCAGAATCGCGCAAGCATCCACCAAACTGCGGCGGCGCGGCAACAGCCTCTCGGGCTTCGCGTGGAGGAGGATGGCTCGGAAGAGGTCGAGCATGGGTTGGCCTTGGGATTCCGGTTCGGCTCAGCGTTCGGAGCGCCACGAGGCACTGCGTCGAGCGCTAATGGCGCCGCACGTGCCATGCTGTCGCGAGTTCCTGTCCACCTTCTCAAGTACTGTGAATAGAACGCGTTGGGTCGGCCGACGAATTCCTGAACGTGACCCTGCCACTGCAAAGTGCACGTTTTCATCGGAATTATTCTGATCTATGTCCAGCCCCACGCCTCTCGCGTGTTCCGCCTGCGACATCCGCGCAGGCGCCCTCGACGGGCCCGATCTCCAGTCCAGGGCAACGCGCTGCGAATTCAGACCGCACGCATCACCCTGGCCTCGGCTCAGGCGTCCGTCACCGCTCCCAGCGACGCCGACGTCACCTGCCGCGCATACTTCGCCAGCACCCCACGCGTGTAGCGCGCCTTCGGCGCCTTCCACAGCTTTCGGCGCTTCGCCAGTTCGCGCGCGCTGACCGCGACGTCGATGCGGTGCCCCACCGCGTCGATGGTGATCAGATCGCCGTTCTTCACGAGCGCGATGGGGCCGCCGACCGCCGCCTCGGGCGTGACATGGCCGACCACCAGGCCATGGGTGCCGCCGGAGAAACGCCCGTCGGTGATCAGCGCGACCGTCTTGCCCAGGCCGCGGCCCATGATCGCGCTGGTCGGCGCCAGCATCTCGCGCATGCCCGGACCGCCCTTGGGACCCTCGTAGCGGATGACCAGGACCTCGCCCGCCTTCACGGTACCGTCGAGGATGCGCTTGAGGCACTCCTCCTCGCTCGCGAAAACGCGCGCCTTGCCGGTGAAACCCAGGCCCTCCTTGCCGCTGATCTTGGCGACCGCGCCGTCGGGGGCGAGGTTGCCGTACATGATCACCAGGTGGCTGTCCTTCTTGAGCGGAGCCGCCAGCGGGCGGATGATCTGCTGGTCTGCGGGGTAGGGCTTCACGCTCTTGAGGTTCTCAGCAACGGTCCTGCCGGTGACCGTCAGGCAGTCGCCGTGGAGCAGGCCGGCGGCGAGCAGGGCCTTCATCAGCGGCTCGATGCCGCCGATCGCCGCCAGATCGGCGGCGTGGTACTTGCCGCTCGGGCGCAGGTCGGCAAGCACCGGCACGCGCTTGCCGATGCGGGTGAAGTCGGCGAGCGACAGTTTGACGCCAATGGCGTGTGCCATGGCGAGCAGGTGCAGCACGGCGTTGGTCGACCCGCCCAGGGTGATGATCACGGTGATGGCGTTCTCGAACGCCTTCTTCGTCATGATCTTCTTCGGGGTGATGCCCAGGCGCAGCAGTTCGACCACGGCCTGGCCGGCGCGCGTGCAGTCCTCGACCTTCTCCATCGACACGGCGACCTGCGAGGACGAGCCGGGCAGGCTCATGCCCATGGCCTCGATCGCCGAGGCCATGGTGTTCGCCGTGTACATGCCGCCGCACGAGCCGGGCCCGGGGATGGCGGTCTGCTCGACGGTCAGGAACTGCTTGGGCGTGATCTTGCCCTGGGCGTTGGCGCCGACCGCCTCGAACACCGACACGACGTCGGTGTTCTTCGCCTCGCAGCCATCCTCCTGCGGCGTCTTGCCGGGCAGGATCGAGCCGCCGTAGACGAAGATCGCCGGGCGGTCGAGGCGCGCGAGCGCGATCAGGCAGCCGGGCATGTTCTTGTCGCAGCCGCCCAGCGCGACCACGGCATCGTAGCCCTGGCCGGCGACCACGGTCTCGATCGAGTCGGCGATGACCTCGCGCGAGACCAGCGAGTATTTCATGCCCTCGGTGCCCATCGAGATGCCGTCGCTGACGGTGATGGTGTTGAAGATCACCGCCTTGCCGCCCGCCGAGTCCGCACCGGTGGCCGCGGCCCGGGCCAGGCCGTCGATGTGCATGTTGCAGGGCGTCACCATCGCCCAGGTCGACGCGATGCCGACCTGCGGCTTGGCAAAGTCCGCGGCGACGAAGCCCACCGGGTAGAGCATCGCACGGCTGGCGGCGCGCTCCGGCCCGTCGACGACGATGGCGGAATGGGGACGGGGCAGCGGCGCGGTGGGCTTGGTCATGGGACGCGCCATGATGGCGAGTCCGGCCGCTCGGCAAGGCCAGACAACCAGACAGCCGGATGGAACAGGAGGCCGCAGAGGCGCAGAGGCCGGGAAGTGAGGTCTGCGCGCTCGCTTCCGGAAGCATTCCGGACCGGGATGACGAGGTGGCCATGGCCCCTCTCCTCCTTCTTCCCTCCGCGCCTCCGCGGCCTCCTGTTCGGCCTCGGCCGTCAGCTGCCCACTCAGGCGGGCGCAGGCCCCGTCGACTGGCGGATGATCAGCTCCGGCATCAGCCGCTCGACGATCGGCTCGTCCTTGGCCAGACGGCCCGCACAGCGCTCGAGGACGATGCGCGCGGCGCGCACGCCGATCTCGTAGGGGTGCTGGCGCACCGTGGTCAGGCCGAGATGGACCGAATAGTCGAGGTCGGCGAAGCCGATCACCGAGAGGTCGCGCGGCACGCTCAGGCCGAGGCGGCGCGCCTCGGTGTAGAACGGCGGGGCGAAGTGGTCGGCACCGAGGAACACCGCGGTCGGCTTGAACGGGTCGGCGAGCAGCGCCTGCGAGCGCGGCGTGATGGTGGTCAGGTCGCTGATGTCGACCTCGAAGGTCCGGCACTCCGCCCCGGCGGCGCGCACCGTCGCCTCGAACACTTGGCGGCGGTCCGCGAACGGTCCGACGCGCAGCGCGCCGGCGAGCTGCGCGAAGCGCTTGTGGCCGAGCGCGAGCAGGTGCTCGGCGGCCAGGCGCCCACCTGCGGCATCATCGGTGCCGACGAAGTCGGCCGAGCTGCTCTTCAGGAAGCGGTCGACCGCGACCAGCGGGATGTCGCGCTTCCACACCTCCTGGAAGTGCAGGTCGAAGACCAGGTCGTCGCTGGGCAGGAAGATCACCCCGTCGACACGCCGGTCGAGCAGGCGGTGGATGACCTCCAGCTCGGCCGCGTGCATGCGCTCCGGGGTGGCGCCGCCGGGCACCGGGTTCTGCCAGTGCACCAGGGGCAGGCAGCCGTCCTTGACCAGCTCGTCGTGGACGCCGCGGATGAGGTCGTAGGCGAAGCTGCTGATCGGCGGCACCACCACGCCGATGTTCTGCGAGTGCCCGGTCTGGAGGGCCTTGACCAGCAGGTTGGGTCGGTAACCGAGGCGGTTGGCGACCTCCAGGGCGCGCTGCAGGCTGGCCTCCGAGACCTCACCGCGCAGGCCGCGCAAGGCCCGCGACACGGTCATGATGGGCAAGCCCGACTCCTCGGCGATCTGCTTGAGCGTCACCCGCCCGCCACCCTGGTCGCCGCGCCGTCGTTTGCCGCTCATGGACGCATCCTCAGGCCCGGGTGGGGTCTGTGTCAACGTCAAAGCGTGGGTGGAGGGTCCGGAAGTCCGGAAGTCCGGAAGTCTCGTGGGACAGGGCCCCGTTCCGCCTCTCCGACGTCGGGCTGGCGGCAGCGACCCGGAGATCAGGGACTTCCGGACTTCCGGACTTCCGGACTTCCGGACCCGAGCTAGCATCCCCCCCCTCGCCGCCGGTCCGCCCCTGTCCCACCCAGCTCGACATGCCCCATCCCCAGCACCTGATCCGCAATTTCTGCATCATCGCCCACATCGACCACGGCAAGAGCACCCTGGCCGAGCGCCTGCTGCAGGCCACCGGCGCGATGAAGGAGCGCGAGGACAAGGACCTCACCGTTCTCGACGGCATGGACCTGGAGCGCGAGCGCGGCATCACCATCAAGGCCAAGGCGGTGTGCCTGTGGCACGAGCACAGCGACGGCCAGACCTATCAGCTCAACCTCATCGACACCCCCGGGCACGTCGACTTCAGCTACGAAGTGACGCGCTCGCTGCAGGCCTGCGAGGGCTGCCTGCTGGTGGTCGACGCCTCGCAGGGCGTGCAGGCGCAGACCGTGGCCAACTACCTGCTCGCCACCGAGCTCAACCTGACCGTCATCCCGACCATCAACAAGATCGACCTGCCCAGCGCCCGCCCCGACGTGGTCTGCGCGGAGATCGAGGAGTCGCTCGCCCTCGACGCCAGCATGGCGATCCGCGCCAGCGCCAAGCAGGGCATCGGCATCGCCGAGATCCTCACCGCCGTGGTCGAGCGCATCCCACCGCCGGTCGGTGACCGCGCCGCCGCCACCCAGGGCCTGATCTTCGACGCCATCTACGACGACTACCGCGGCATCATCCTCTACGTGCGCCTGGTCAACGGTTCCCTGAAGAAGGGCGACAAGATCCGCCTGATCCGCTCGGCCAAGACCTACGAGATCAGCGACATCGGCCGCCTGCGCCCCAAGATGGTGCCGTCGCCCGACGGCCTGGTGGCCGGCGAGGTCGGCTACATCTGCGCGGCGATCAAGGCGCTCACCGATGTGAAGGTCGGCGACACCATCACTCTCGAGAGCGACCAGGCGCAGGCCCTGACCGGCTTCCGCGAGATGAAGCCGATGGTCTACTGCGGGCTCTACCCGTCGGGCGAGACCACCTACGATCAGCTGCGCGAGGCGGTCGAGAAGCTGTCGCTGAACGACGCCTCGTTCCGCTGGTCGCCGGAATCCGGCGGCGCGCTCGGGCACGGCTTCCGCTGCGGCTTCCTCGGCATGCTGCACATGGAGATCTGCCAGGAGCGCCTCGAGCGCGAGCACGACCTCGACATGGTGCAGACCGCGCCGACCGTGACCTACGTGGTCAACCTGCGCCATGCCAGCGCGCCGCTCGAGTACGAGAAGGACGGCACGCCAAAGCCCACGCGCATCGAGATCACCACCCCCGGCGAGCTGCCCCGCGACGGCTACGAGTCGATCGAGGAACCGCTGGTGCTGATCCACTTCATGCTCCCCGCCGAGAAGATCGGCCCGGTCATGCAGCTGGTCTCCGAGCGCCGCGGCGAGTTCCAGAAGCAGGACTATCTGGGCATGAACCGCTGCGTGCTGACCTACAAGATGCCGCTCGCCGAGGTCATCTACGACCTCTTCGACAAGCTCAAGAGCGTCACCCAGGGCTACGGCACCATGGACTACGAGTTCTGCGGCTACCAGGTCGCCGACCTGGTGCGCGTCGACATCCTGGTGCACAACAACGCCTGCGACGCGCTCGCCTTCATCTGCCACAAGACCCAGTCGGAATACCGAGGCCGCGCCATCATCAAGTCGCTCAAGGAGGAGATCCCCAAGCACCTCTTCGAGGTCGCCCTGCAGGCCGCGATCGGCACGCGCGTGATCGCGCGCGAGACCATCAAATCGATCGGCAAGAATGTCACCGCCAAGTGCTACGGCGGTGACGTGTCGCGCAAGCGCAAGCTCCTCGAGAAGCAGAAGGAGGGCAAGAAGCGCATGAAGATGGTCGGCAGCGTCGAAGTACCCCAGGCGGCGTTCATGGCGGTGCTGAAGAGCCGGAACGAGGCCGAGTAGCGGAGCTCCGCGCGGAAAACCGTCTTCCCCCGCGTTCCCTGCGCGCATCATGCACGTCCGGGGAACCAGCCATGCGCGCAACCATCATCATCCTGCTCTGCGTCGTTGCCGCCGCCGTCATCGGGGGTGGCTACGTGGCGATGGAGCGCGCGCGCACCGCGGTCTCCCCCCTCGCCACCTACGGCACAGCCAGCGCGGACGAGGCCAGGGCCCTGGGCGAGCACCTGGCGACGAGTCTCAGCGCCGGCCAGGCCAAGGATTTCGACGCGGCCTTCGACCTCCCGGCCGTGGTCGGCGAAGCGCTCGTGCCGGTGCGGCTGTTCCCGGCGGAGCGTGAGCGCTTCATCACCAATTTCACGGCCGGCATGAACAAGGCCACCGCCGGCACCCTGGGCGTCCAGCTCGCCGCCGGCGCCAAGGGCGGCATGGTCAAGCTGATCCGCGTGCACGAGGTCGCCGGACGCCAGCGCGCGCTGGTGCGTTTCGTGAACGGCGACGACGCTCTCAATTATTTCGATCTGGTGATCGGCAAGGATGCGCTCGGGCATGCGCGCGTGATCGACTATTACAATTTCCTCAATGGGCAGATGTTCAACCAGATCGTCGCGGGGGTGGCCCTGCCCAGCATCGCCGAGAGCCGGAAGACCTCGCTCGAGCGCCTGATCGACGGTGGCAACCGCATCGACATGGCCGCCTTCGTCGAGGTCACGAAGCTCGCCGCTGCCGGTAAGCACGCCGAGGCGGTGGCGCGCTGGAAGGAGCTGCCGGAACCCCTGCGCGCCTCCCGCGTCGGACTGTTCCTGCGCATGCAGTGCGCCCAGGCCATCGGCGGCGATGAGTACCAGCAGGCCATCGACGCCATCACCAGCGCCTTCCCCGACGATGGCTCGCTCGCGCTGATCCAGATCGACGGCTTCGTGCTGCGTAAGGACTGGAACCATGCCCTGGCCAGCATCGACCAGGTCGATCGCAGCGTGGGCGGCGATCCCTACCTCGACTGCACCCGCGCCGGCGTCCTGCGGGTCGCCGGACGCTTCGCCGAGGCCGAGTTGGCGATGTCCCGCTACCTCGCAGCCGAACCGGGAGTGAAGAAGGCGTGGTGGAGCGCGGTCGACATTGCGCTCGCCGCCAAGGACCACGCCGAGACCGCACGCCTGCTCGGCGAGCTCGAACGACGCTTCCACATCACCTTCAAGGATCTCGCGAACACCAAGGCCTACGCCGATTTCGCGACGTCACCGGAATACGCACAGTGGCTGGCGCGGCCGAGCGCCCAGACCGGCCGGCAGGGCGAGCGGTCCACAGAAGCGGCGGTCGCCGAGCCCGGCGCCCCGGAACCGGCGGCGCCATGATCCGTCCCGTCGCAGCGCTGGCCTCGCACCACCTGCCGGCGATGATCGACGGTGGATCGGAAGGCCCTCCCGGTCCAAGAGGATCAGCCTGATGCGCATCGCCCTCTTCGGTGGCTCTTTCGACCCCCCCCATCTGGGCCACGTCCTGGCGGCGACCTACGCACGGGTCATGGGCGCCGTCGACGAGGTCTGGGTCATGCCCGTGGCGCGCCACGCCTATGCCAAGCCGATCTCGCCATGGGCGCAGCGCTGGGCGCTCTGCCAGGCGGCCTTCGCCGGATTGGGCTTCGTGCGCCTCTGCGATGACGAACTGCGCAACCCGCACGGCTACACCTTCGACTTGCTCGCCGCGCTGCGCGCCGGCCATCCCGGCCACGTCTGGTTCCTGGTCGGTGGGACGGACACCGCGACCGATCTCGCCAACTGGCACCGCGGCGCCGAGCTGCGCCGCCTGATCCAGGTCATCGCGGTGCCGCGGCGCGGCTATGACGAGGATCCGGCGGCCCTGCCTGCGCTGTCGAGTTCGCTGGTGAAAGGGCGCATCGCCGCGGGTGGGCCGTTGGCGGGTCTCCTGCCGCCGGCAGTGGCTGGGCTGATCGCCGCGCACGGCTGGTACCACGCGAGCGCGGAGGGCGTCGCACCACCAGCCCCGGGTGGCAGTGTCAGTGAGGACACCGTTGGGCTGCCCCCGTCCGCGTGAGGGCATGGGCCCCGCCGCGCCGCCTGGAATCCGCGCCTGCCGCGCTGCTCAACAGTCCGTGATCGCGACCAGCTTCGCCTGCCGAACCACCACGCGGCGACGGTGGACCTCGTCGGTGCCGGTGCGCAGCAGGGTGAAGTCGATGTCCATGCCATCCTCGTCCAGGCGCGACTCGTCGGCGGAGATGACCTGCCATTGTTCGGGCTGCTCGCCACGCTGGAACAGGTCGCGCATCAGGAAGTCGAAGTGGCGCGGGTACTGTTCGCGCGGATGCACGGCGCGGCTGAGCGGATTGACCGCGCGTCCGGGCAACGGCGTGACGGGACGGTCGGCTGGAGGCGGCGGCGGCACCAGGCGCGCCGGTGCAGGCGCTGGCGGTGCGCGGCGTGAAAATAGCGCCATGGAGGCTCCTCTGCTGCAGCTCGCGAAAATCCTGCCACTGATCATGATCGCAGCACCTTGGGCAGGTCAATACCGCACGTTGGACTCCTTGCACCGCGCGGCGGAGTCGCTGGCCGTTTTCTGCGCATGTCACGTTCGCCGGCCGGAGACACCTTCCGGCAGCAGGTCGTAGGAACGCGCGCTCTGCGCCAGGGCCAATTGCTGACGTTCCGGCATGAATACGGCAGCGGCCTTTCGGCTCAGCCCAGCCAGCGATCGCAGAACGCGCGCGCCGCCGCTGCATCGGCGACACCCTGGACGATCACCCGCCCGTCGCGGAAGCAGGTCGCGGTGATGGCGCCGTCCGCCCAGCGCACCAGGTGCTCGTTGGCGATGCCCAGCACCGGCCCGAGCTGCGCGCGCAGCCGCCCCAGATCGACCGCGCTACGCATCACCTGCACCGCATCGCGTCCGCACAGCACCGCGCTGGCGGGGATGCCGGCGCTGAGCAGCGGATACGTGGGTGCCGGCCCGCAGGCCAGGCAGCGCGGATCCCGCCAGGCGGCGACCTCGAGGCGCTGGAAAGTCCCCGCCCACAGGTCCGAGGCCCACAGCTGCGTGCGCACCGCAGCGCGGTCGCCGACCAGCAGCTTGAGCGCCTCGGCGACCTGCCAGGCCGCGACCATCTGCACCGCCGGGGCGATGATCCCGACGCTGTCGCAGGTCGGGCTGTCGCCGGCCGCCGGCAGCTCGTCCTGCAGGCAGCGCAGGCACGGCGTCTCGCCCGGCACGATCGGCAGCGACACACCGTAGGCGCCGACGCAGGCGCCGTAGATCCACGGCACCCGCGCGCGGCAGCAGGCCTCATTGAGCAGGTGCCGGGTCGGGAAGTTGTCGGTGCCGTCGACCGCCAGGTCGCAGCCGGCGAGCAGTTCCGCGATGTTCCCCGACTGCGCGTCGGCGACCAGCGCCTCGAGCGCGCAGGCACCGTTGACCTGGGCCAGGCGTGCCGCGGCGGCGACCGCCTTGGGCCGCGCCAGGCGCGCGTCCTCTTCATCGTAGAGCGACTGGCGCTGCAGGTTGCTCGCTTCGACGAAGTCGCGGTCGACCAGGCGCAGCGCGCCCACCCCGGCGCGGCACAGCTGTTCCGCCACCGCTGCGCCGAGCGCTCCGCAGCCCAGCACCAGCACGCGCGCGCGCGCCAGGCGCTCCTGCCCCGCGGCGCCGATCGGCGCGAAACGCACCTGGCGGG
>JACDGQ010000555.1 GCA_013821615.1 Planctomycetota bacterium | reverse complement strand
GGCGCACGCGGATGACGCCTCATTCACATGCCTGTGACGAGGGCATCCCCATGTCCGTTCGGGGAACCCTGGGCAGCGGTCTCCTCCGGTCGTTGTGTTCAGCGTCTCCCGTACTAGAAGTCGGCGTCCTCCTGCCCGCTCGGCCGCCACCCGCCGGTGGAACGCCTGCGGCAGGCCTCACCCGGAGCCGCCATGCACGACCACGAGAACCAGCGCGAGGAGGAGCAGCCCGAGATCGTCGCGCACAACACCCGGCTGGGCCTGGGGCTGTTCGCGGTCTACCTCGCGCTCTACATCGGCTTCGTAGTGCTGAGCACCTACTTCCCCGCGATCATGGCCACGCGGCCTTTCGGTGGGCTGAACCTCGCCATCATCTATGGCTTCTCGCTGATCGCCAATGCGCTGATCCTGGCGGTGATCTACCTGCGCAACTGCCGACACGCCGTGGAGGAGACCTGATATGCATTTCTCCTTCTCATACCTGACGCTGGCGATCTTCCTGTCCTTCGTCGGCTTCGTCCTGGGCATCAGCTTCTGGATGGGCGCCAAGGCCAAGTCGTCGCGCGGCTTCTTCGCCGCCGGCGGCAACATCCCGTGGTTCGTCAACGGCATCGCCTTCGCTGGTGATTATCTGTCGGCCGCCTCTTTCCTCGGCATCTGCGGTCTGATCGCCACCACCGGGTATGATGGCTTCCTCTACTCGATCGGCTTCCTCGCGGGCTGGGTGGTGGCGCTGTTCGTGGTCGCCGAACCCCTCAAGCGCCTCGGCCGCTTCACCTTCGCCGACGCCCTCGACAACCGCTTCAATTCGCGCGGCATCAAACTCGCCGCGGCGGTCAGCACGCTGGTGGTGAGCATCTTTTACCTGATTCCGCAGATGGTCGGCGCCGGTTCGCTGATCCATCCGCTGCTCAATTGGGAGCACTGGCAGGGCGTGACCGCCGTCGGCGCCGTCGTGGTGCTGATCGTCGCCTCAGCGGGCATGGTCTCGACCACCTGGGTGCAGTTCATCAAAGGTGGACTGCTGGTCCTGCTCTGCACCGTTCTGACGGTGATGATCCTGCTGCGCGGTCTGACCACGAAGACGGCCGAGGGCGCGCACGCCTTCCGCGCCAACGTTCCGGCGGCGGAGATCACCGGTGCCGCCGGTGCAACCGTGCTTCCGAATGACGAACCTGGTTGGAAGGGCTCGGCGTACGTGCGCGTCAAGGGTGCTGACGAAGTGGTGGCGGTGTGGCGCAAGAGCGGCCCGAAGGACCACGAGGGCGATCTGCTCTCTGAAACTCAGGTCGTCTACGCACCGCAGGCCAAGGGTGCCACCAAGCTGATCAACGGCCGCCCGTTCGTCCTGGGGGTCAACGACATATTTCCGGTCGGCACGATCAGCCACCTCCCCGACGGCAAGGAATCGACCGGGCCGCTCAATCCGCTGGCGTTCTTCGACGTCCTCGGCCGGAGCGAAGTGGTGCTGTGGAGGAGCGAGGCGATCGCCGGCGCAGAGACCACTGTTTACTACCAAGTGCCGACCCTTGGCGCCGACGTCCTGCTTCCCGGCGGCGGCATGTTCGCCGGGCTGCGCAAGAACGAGTGGAAGGCCAAGGTCAACTTCCTGTCATTAATGCTTGCGCTGTTCCTGGGCACCGCCTCGCTGCCGCACATCCTCATCCGCTACTACACGGTCAAGGACCAGGCCAGCGCGCGCAAATCGACGATCGTCGGCATCGCGGCGATCGGCTTCTTCTACATCCTCACCCTGTACATGGGGTTGGGCGCGATGGCCAGCGGTTCGCTCGATCCCACCGACGCCAACATGACCGCGCCGCTGTTGGCGCGGGGCTTCAACAATTTCCTCTTCGCGGTGATCTCAGCGGTCGCCTTCACCACCGTGCTCGGCACGGTCAGCGGCCTGATCATGGCGGCGAGCGGCGCGGTTGCCCACGACATTTGCTCCAACGTGCTCAAGATGGAGATGCCGGACGACCGCCAGGTGCGCATCGCCAAGCTGAGCGCGGTGGTGGTCGGCGCCATCGCCATCCTGCTCGGCATCGCTTTCAAGGACATGAACCCCGGCGTCCTGGTCGGCTGGGCCTTCAACATCGCCGCCTCCGCCAACCTGCCGGCGCTGGTCATGCTGCTGTTCTGGCGCGGCACCACCAAGCAGGGCATCACCTGGTCGATCGTGGTCGGCATGGTCACCTCGCTGGGCTGGGTGTTGTCCAGCGCGGATACCCTGGAGAAGGTCTATCACTTCACCAAGGCAGATGCGGCAACGTACGCTTGGGTGCCCTTCAGCCAGCCGGCGATCGTCACCGTGCCTCTTTCCTTCCTGGTGCTGGTAGTGGTGTCCCTGCTGACGCAGCGCACGGGCACGTCCAAGGCGCTGGCCGCGGCGCGGGCCTGAGAGACCGCAGGATAAAACAGGAGGCGCGGAGACGCGGAGGATGGAGGAGGAGGACGCGTGGGCCGGGATTCTGGCCCCAGCACGCCGGTTCCGGTCCGGGCGATTTCGCCACCACGACTGCGAGGCTCTTGCAACTGCGGGCGTGGAGTGTCTGCGCGCGCCCCGCACCGAATCCCTGCCTCCTCATCCGGTCTCCGCGTCTCCGCGCCTCCTGTTTTTTCCTCTCGCTAGCGCCCCACTGGCGTCAAATTCCGCACCGCCCCCAGCAATTCATCCGCGCGCGGGCGCAGGAACGGCCACGTCGCGCGGCGCCACACCTCGTGGCCGCCCTTGGCGATCAGCACGGTGACGCGGCGCGTGCCGTACCAAGCCTTGGCGCCGTAGGCCTTGCTGCAGGCCTGGTCGGGGTCCGAGAGCACGGCGAAGGGGAAGCGGTGCCGGGTCGCGAAGCGCTGGTGACGCGCGGTCGAAGCGGGATTGATGCCCACCACCTGCACGCCGGCGGCGCGGAAATCCGCCCAGCGGTCGCGGTACTCGCAGAGCTGGGCGGTGCACACCGCGGTGTCGTCGCCGGGGTAGAAGACCAGCAACAGCGGGCCCTGGGCCCACAGCGCCGACAGTCGCGCCGGCGCGCCGTCGGCGCCGGTGAGGGTGAAATCGGGCGCGGGGGCGCTCACTTGGCC
>JACDGQ010000554.1 GCA_013821615.1 Planctomycetota bacterium | reverse complement strand
CACCCGCGGTTCCGCCCCACCCCCAGGATGCCGGCGCCATCCAGCCGCCGCCCCCGCTGCCCGCGACGCCGCCCGCAGCGCGGGCATGGACGACCAAGGGCCGCTTCGGCGCCTTCGTCAGCGACACCCACGCCGGTGGCGACTCCAGCCAGTCGCCCGATCCCACCATCCGCGGCACCACCAACACCGCGCACTGGCTGCTGACCTTCGACGGCGCGCTCGACTGGCGGGGTGCGGTCGAGTCGGTCGACCAGAGCCTGATCGCCAAGTACGGCCGCGCCAAGCAGTCCGAAGCGCCGTGGACGACCAGCACCGATGAACTGCGCTACGACGGCGTCTACCGCCGGGACATCGACAAGCCGCTGTTCCTCTATGGCGGCTGGGGCCTGCAGACGCTCTTCGAGGGCCCGCTCGACCCCTTCCAGGCGCACGCATCGACCGGTGTGGGCCAGCTCTTCGAGGACCTCTTGCCGATCCATGACAAGCTCGAATGGCGCCTGGGCGTGCGCGCCCAGCGCACCTGGGGCAAGGACCTGCCCGAGGGCAGCGGCGACTACACGGTCGGTCCCGAGGCCTACCTGCGCTACGAGCGCCAGGTCAGCAAGGACCTGCGCTTCTTCGTCCAGAGCGAGGCCTACGACGAGTTCCGCGACCTCGGGCACGTCACCAGCCTGACGTCCGCCGGCCTGCAGGCGCAGGTGTCCCGGTACATCACGGCCGAGATCAACCTGCGCGCCTATTACGAGGCGCGACCGCGGCGCGTCAGCGGTGCGGGCGTCGGCTACAGCGAATGGTTCGTGCGGCAGGATGCGCTGGTCGGGCTGACCTACTCCTTCTGAGGGGGCCCGAAACGACCCATGCCGGGGCGCCAGCGCGGGCCGCTGCACGCGGTGCGCGGCGCTGTGGGGAATCTCCGCAGCTGGATCGCCGCGGATCTGGGTAGACTCCTGACAGCACCGCGGCCCAGCGGCGCGTCGCCAGGAGCTTCCGATGCCGCATCCCACCCTGCTCGCCATGCCGCTGGCCGTCCTGCTGGGCGCGGTCGGCATCTGGTCGGTGAACGCCGGCAGCGTGCCCACGCCCGCGCTCGGCGCCCACGAACAGATCGCCTCGCCGCTGCCCGCCGCTGAGATCGCCAACGCCAGCCACGCCATCGATCAGCTGGTCAAGGCCGACCTCGACCGCCACAATCTCAAGGCCGCGCCGCTGGCTGGCGACGAGACCTTCCTGCGCCGCGTCTACCTCGACATCATGGGGCGCATCCCGACCTACGCAGAGATCTCCGCGTACTCTGCCGACCGCTCGTCGCGCAAGCGCCAGGAGCTGGTGCGCGCCCTGCTCGCCAGCGAAGGCCACGTCAGCCGCCAGTTCGACTGGTTCGCCGACCTGCTGCGCGCGCAGACCCGGCTGTCCGACCGCTACGCCGGACAGGCCTACCTCGATTGGCTGAAGCAGGCGATCCGCGAGGACAAGCCCTACGATAAGATGGTCAGCGAGATGCTGCGCGCCGAGGGCCCCGCGCTCGAGCCCGGTAACGGCGCGACCGGCTACTACCTGCGCGACGCGGGCATGCCGCTCGACAACATGGCGAACACCGTGCGCGTGTTCCTCGGCACCCAGCTGACCTGCGCGCAGTGCCACAACCACCCCAACGACAAGTGGACCCGCCAGGACTTCTTCGCCATGGCGGCGTTCACCAACGGCACCTCGGTGCAGGCCAAGCTGAACATCGGCAAGGGCAACATGCAGGAGCTGCGCAAGCTCGAGAAGGACGGCTCCGCGGATCTCAAGAACGTGGTGCGTCAGCTCGGCCAGACGCTCGGCCTGAAGGTGCAGAACAACGACCAGACCAGCATCAAGCTGCCCGCCGACTACCAGTACCCGGACGCCAAGCCGGGCGCGCCGCTGCGTCCGCACGTGATGTTCGGCGCCGCCCTGCCGGTGCCGGCCAAGGGCGACCCACGCGACGTCTACGCAGCGTGGATGACCGCCCCCGAGAACCCGCGCTTCACCCTGGTGATCGCCAACCGCATGTGGAAGGAGGCCATGGGCAGCGGCCTGATCGAGCCGGTCGACCACCTGATGGACGACAGCGTCGCCAGCAACCCCGAGCTGATGGACTACCTCACCCGGCTGATGATCGGCGTGAAGTACGACCTGCGCAAATTCCAGGAGATCCTCTACTCCACCGAGACCTACCAGCGCGCCGCCACCAAGGAGGAGCCTGCCGCCGGCGAGCCGTGGCGCTACCAGGCCGCGGTCCTGCACCGCATGACCGCGGAGCAGACCTGGGACTCGCTGCTGACGCTGGTGGTGCCCGACCTCGACCAGCAGAAGGGCGCCGACGCCCAGGCGATGATCGCCTTCTACCAGGACAACAAGGACAAAGGCCCCGACGACCTCGTCGCCATGGTCAAGGACATCGCCGGCTTCCGCGGCAAGGGCAAGGAGCTGCAGCAGGAGTTCCAGGAGCTGCGCGCCCAGTTCGACAAGGCGCGCGCCGACAAGGCCGCGCCCGACGTCATGAAGCAGCTGCAGGAGAAGATGCGCGCGCTCGGCGAGCAGCGCCGGGGCATGGAGATGGAGGCCGACCCCTACAAGAAATTCATCAAGTCGATCCCGCGCAAGAAGGCCCAGGAGGGCAAGGGCGTCGGCCAGCTGCTGCGCGCCAGCGAGCTGCCCGCGCCCGCGCCCGGCAACCACCTGCTGCGCACCTTCGGCCAGTCGGACCGCGAGATGATCGACAACAGCACCGACAGCCCGGCGGTAACCCAGGCCCTCGGCCTGCTCAACGGCTTTGTCGACAGCGACGTGCTCGGCAAGGGCTCGCAGCTCGCCGAAGCGGTGGCCAAGGCGCCGGGCGCCGAAGAGAAGGCGCGCGTGCTGTTCCTGACCATCCTCACCCGCCAGCCGAGCGCGCACGAGCTGGCGGTGACCAGCACCGAGATCGGCGCCTCCAAGGACGGCTGGGCGAACATCGCCTGGTGCCTGCTGAACTCGCACGAATTCCTCTTCGTCCAGTGAACGGAGCCACGTCATGCTGAAGACCACCGCCAACCGCCTCGATGAGCTCTCGCGCCGCGAGATCCTGCTCAGC
>JACDGQ010000553.1 GCA_013821615.1 Planctomycetota bacterium | reverse complement strand
GGCATGCGCGGCCCGCTCCTGCGCCAGGCCGCCACTGGCGCCCGCCCCATTCCGGTGCGATCCTTGCACCAGCCGATCCGCAAAGCTGCCCGCAACCGGGCTGGAGTCCCGATGAGGTGCAGCGCAGTCGCGAGGTGGATGGCAGGCGGGCTGCTGGCCGCCGTCCTGTGCAGCCGCGACGCCTACGCCGCGGCGGTGGAAGGCCTCGACCCCGACCGCCGGGCCCAGCTGACGACCCTCCATGAGTCGCTGGTGCACCAGCGCGACATCTGGAGCGCGCTGCAGCTCGAATCCTATGCACGCAAGCGCGGCCTGGAGCTGCCGCCGGCGCTGGGGGACGCCCACATCTTCGGCGATCCGCTGTTCGCGTTCCCGATGTTCATCAGCCGCGTCTGGGAAGGCACCAACTGGCAGGTGGTGTGGTCCCACGACCGGCTCTATTTCCTGCGCCTCGATGGCTGCCCCCTGATCCGCTCGCGCGACCTCGGGCGCGTGCCGCTGCGCATGGCAATGTCCGCTTTCGCCGCCCACATCTGCACCATCGACCGCAAAGAGCACGGTCCTTGGAGCGTGAGCATCAGCCATACGTTCGACGCAACAGAGACCCTGCACTGCGAGTTTCCATCCTTGCCCGACGAGGATTGGCTGCTCGATCCGACCCTGGCCGACGATGGCAGCGCGGTGGCGATGCTCATCCACCGGCAGGGCGCCGATGGTAAGGAACATTTCCGCGTGGTGGTGGTCGACGCGGTCGGCGCGCACCCCATCGACGAGAATCTAGGCGTGCTCAGGGTCGGCCCCGGCGCCGCCTGGCTGGCAGTATGGAACCAGAAGTCCGCGCGCAGCGAACTGCGCCTGGGCAGCAAAACGCTGCCATGCGCCAAGATCCTGTGCGGCGGTGGCACGGCGCTATGCAGCGCGGACGGGCGGCTCGGACTGGCCCGCGGCGATGGCACGCTCGCACCCATGCCGGCGCCCTTCCCCTTGGGCGCCAATCCGCAGCTGGTCGCCTCCGGGGGGTGGCTGGCCATCAGTCCCGACCACGGCGAGAAGGCGCAGACCGCATTCTACCGCTGGGCTGAACTCGGCGCCGACCCCGCGGCCCCGCCCGTGCGCGTCGTCCCGGGTCATTGCTTCGAATGCCTGCGTGACCCCGGGTCGCTGTGGCTGGCCGACGATCGCACCTTCGCCAGCGTCGACTGCACCCGTCCTGAGGGACTGCGCATCGCCGCGCTCGGAACCGCACCCGATGCCATCAACCAGATCTCCGACAGCTTCGATCGCTGCCTGGTCTACGCCAACGATGCGCTTGTGATCTGCGCGCCCGATGGCACCGAGCTGTGGCGCGGTCGCTGCGAGGGCTGCACCCTGCTCACCGGCGATCTGCTCCTGATCCACACCGTCAGCGCCGGCAAGCCGCTGTGGGCGCTGGTGCGGCTCCATCCCGATCCGGCCCAGCGCATCAGCAGGCCACTGGCGCTCGACGCCAGCGCCTGGCAGATCACCTTCGACCGCACCCACGACGTGGTGATGGCCCGATGCGGCGAAGCATGGCGGCGTTTCGATCCCCTGAGCGGGAAGGAGACGGCGCGCTCGGTCCCGGGCGTTCCTCTCGCGCCCTACGATGTCGCCAGCGAGCGCAAAGGGCGGCGCATCACCGATCTCGCCCGGCTGATCCCGCGCGACCTCGCCC
Source organism: Planctomycetota bacterium (assembly GCA_013821615.1). Lineage (GTDB taxonomy): Bacteria > Planctomycetota > UBA11346 > UBA11346 > UBA11346 > BOG-1363. Next base: position 1,404 of record JACDGQ010000553.1, on the reverse strand, counting down.
AGACCGCGTTCGCCGAGCGCCTCCTCGCCAAGGACGTCTACCGGATGGACGACCGCACCTACATCGTGACCTCCTACCACCACCTGCTCGAGATCGATGGCGCCGGCACGTGGGCCGATCTCGGACTGAGCGAAGGCAGTACGCGTTTGACCGGTGATGTCCGGGGCAGGCTGGTCCTGGCCGAACACACTGGCAAGAGCGTGTCGGTCATGGATCGCGGCGTCGATGGTCGCATGCACATCAGCGCCATGCCGGACACGCCGCCCCACGACCTGCCGGAGGGCTCCTGGCAGGTCGGGCGCGAACTCGCGTTCACTCCTCCAGGTGGCCAGCCGCGGCGCTGGGACGATGCGGTCGGCTTCCGGCCGAACGCCTTGCGCTGTCCGCCAGGCGGCAAGCTCATGGCGGTCACCGAAGCGGTGGTCCTGGAGTTCACCCCCGCCAGCATCGGCCTGGTCAGCACACCAGCGGTCGTCCAGTGAGCGGCCCACCCGGTGCCGGCGACCCGTTCATCGGGTTCGCCAACGGCCAGTTGCGCTTCGACGCCCCGCTCGGCCGCGGCGCGATGGGCGCGGTCTACCGCGGCCGCCAGCTTGGGCTCGACCGCCAGGTGGCGATCAAGATCATCGCGCCGCATCTCGCGGACGACGAGCTCTACCTCGAGCGCTTCCGCCGCGAAGCGCAGGCGCTCGGTCGCCAGGTCCATCCGCACATCATCACCTGCCACGACGTCGGGCCGTACCCCGGGCCCGACGGGCGCGCGGTGATCGCCATGGTGCTCGAGTACGTCGATGGCGCGAGCCTGGGGACGCTGCTGCGACAGGGCCGGATGCGCGTGCGCGCCGTCCTCGAGCTGCATGCGCAGGCGGCGCTCGGGCTGGCTGCGGCGCACCGCCTGGGCATCGTCCACCGCGACGTCAAGCCCGACAACATCATGGTCACGCGCGACGGGGTGGCCAAGCTCGCCGACTTCGGGCTGGCGCGCGCCGACGGCCTCGCCGGCGTCACCACCAGCGGTACGATGATGGGCAGCCCGGCCTACATGTCTCCGGAAGCCTGCCGCGGCGAAGTGGTCACCGCCCGGGGCGACCTCTACAGCCTCGGCTGCTCGCTGTTCCATGCCCTGACCGGCAAGCCACCGTACGATACCACCAACACCTTCGCGGCCATCCGCCACCACACCGCGTCGGCGGTGCCGGACCTGTGCGAACGCCGCCCGGATCTGCACGCGCTCGGCCCGGCGCTCAAGCACCTGCTCGCCAAGCTCCCCCAGGACCGGCCCGCGGGCGGGCGGGAAGTCGCGGAGATGCTGCGCGCGCTGGCCGCCACGCTGCCGCCCGAGCTGCTGGCCGGGAGCACCGCGGCGGCCGCGCATGGCGACATCCCCCAGGCCCTGACCCTGGT
>JACDGQ010000552.1 GCA_013821615.1 Planctomycetota bacterium | reverse complement strand
CCACCGGCGAGAGCAGCGTGCTGCGCACCAGCGGTGCCCTGGTGGTGCCCGACGAGGGCGTCGCCCCGACCCTGGTGGCCGACCCGCTCGACAACTCCAAGGGTGGCGATGTGCCCTTCCGCGTGCGCGTCCTGCACGGCGACCTCGAACTCGCGCGCGCGCTCGTGACGCTGCGCCTGGCGCGCACGCGCGTGCAGATCGTCGCGGCGCGCACCATCAAGCGTGGCGAGGTGATCGGTGCCGGCGACCTGCGCGATGAGGCCATCCCCATCACCCGCGCGACCGGCAACCTGGTGTTCGGCGCCGCCGACCTCATCGGCAAGGCGGCGCACGGCGAGATCCAGGCCGGGGCGCCGGTCAACCCGGCCCTGGTCGGCGAGGTGCCCGAGGTGCGCACCGGCAGCGCCGTCACCCTGCGCTTCGTCCGCGACGGCTTCGCCCTGAGCGCCGCCGGCGAGGCGCTCAGCGACGGCCAGCACGGCGAGGTCATCCGCATCCGCCGCGCCGACGGCGTGGTGGTCAAGGCGCAGGTGAGCGGACCGGGGGAGGCGCTGGTGAATTTCTGAGGGCGGAAGAGTTGCAGGGAGCAGGGAGCAGGAAGCAGGGAGCAGGAAGCAGGGAGCAGGGAGCAGGGAGCAGGAAGCAGGAAGCAGGGAGCAGGGAGCAGGGAGCAGGAAGCAGAGAGCAGAGAGCAGGGAGAGGCGGACATCTGCGCGGGGAATCGGATGGGGCTGGAAGAGCGGTCGCCTCACGTAGCGGCTGGTTGAAACAGCGGAGAATCTACGATTCTCCCTGCCTTCCTTCCGCCCTTCCGCTCTTCCGCTCTTCCTCCCTCCCATGCCGTCCCTCCCCACCTTGCGCTCTCATCGGCCGATTTATGATCGCCCAACCCCATGCAGCGCCCGACCCTCCGCCCTCGCCTCCTCAAACTCTCGGGCGAGGCGCTCGCGGGCGCCTCCAGCGAGACCTATGACTTCGCCGCCCTCGATCGGGTGGCCAGCGAAGTGGTGGAGGGCAGCCGTGGGGGGGCGCCGGTCGCGATCGTGGTCGGCGGCGGCAACATCCTGCGCGGCGCCGAGCTCAAGGGCCGTTCCGGCGACCCGACGCGCGGCGACTACATGGGCATGCTCGCGACCCTGATCAACAGCCTCGCGCTGCGCGACGCCATCGAGCGCGTCAATGGCCGCTGCGAGGTCTTCGCGCCGCACGTCGTGCCCAACGTCGCCCGCCAGTACGATCGGGCCCTGGTCACCGGCCTGCTCCAGCAGGGGGTGGTGGTGGTCTTCGGCGGCGGCACCGGCCATCCCTTCTTCACCACCGACACCGCCGCCGCGCTGCGCGCCGCCGAGATCGGCGCTGAGGAAGTGCTCAAGGGCAGCAAGGTCGATGGCATCTACAATGCCGATCCGAAGAAGGACCCGACCGCCACGCGCTTCGCGCGTTTGACCTTCGATCAGGCCATCGCCGGGCGCTATGGCGTCATGGATCTCGCCGCCTTCGCGCTGTGCCGCGAGCACCGCATCGCCATCCGCGTCTTCGACATGACCGCGCCGGGCGCGATCGCCGCGGCCCTCGGCCCGAATCCGCCCGGGACCATCGTCAGCGACCTGTCCTGACGCGTCCGCGCCCCGCACTTTCCACCGACCACCGGAGCCGCCATGAGCTTTGAAGCCGACCTCGCCGACACCAAAGCCAAGTTCGAGAAGGCGCTCGCCGCCCTCGCCCACGATTTCAAGCACATCCGCACCGGGCGCGCCTCGACCGCGATGATCGAGCACGTCCAGGTCGAGGCCTACGGCAGCTCGATGCCGATCAGCCAGTGCGCCTCGATCAGCGTGCCCGAGCCCGCGCAGATCCTGGTCAAGCCGTGGGACAAGGCCCTGCTCAAGCACATCGAGAAGGCGCTCGGCGAGGCCCAGCTCGGCATGACCCCGATGAGCGACGGCACGGTCATCCGCCTCAACCTGCCGCCGCTCTCCAGCGAGCGCCGCAAGCAGCTCGCCGGCCAGGCCAAGGAGTCGACCGAGAAGGCCAAGGTGGCGATGCGCAACCTGCGCCGCGACGCCATCAAGCACATCGAGACCAAGGGCAAGGCCGACAAGCTGCCCGAGGACCTGACCAAGAAGACCACCGAGAAGGTCGGCGAGCTGCTCAAGCAGTACGAGGCGAAGGGCGAGACCCTGCTCAAGGAGAAGACCGAGGCGATCCTGACCTTCTGAGGAGGCCTCACCGGACAGCCCGTCCCAGCCTGCCCATTTCCCCTGTCAGGCCCGGGCACCCGGTGTCAAAATCCCGGCGATGGCGCCCTCCTCCCCCCATGACCTGTGGACGCGCGCGATCGTCGAGCAGAACCAGCGCTGGCTGACCGCCTACTTCGTGGCCAGTACCGGCGATCGCACCACCGCCGACGACCTCGTCCAGGAGGTCTTCCGCGCCGCCCTCGAGAGCCAGGACACCTACGATCCGACGCGGCCCTTCGGCGCCTGGCTGCGCGGCATCGCCCGCCACATGCTCTTCCAGCATTACCGCCGCCAGGCGCGGCCCGGCGGCGCGCTGATCCCGCTCGACGACGGCATCCTCGACCAGCTCGACCGCCAGGCGGAGCGCGCCGAACTGCAGTTCGTCGACCCCGACCACCGCGGGCGCCGCCTCGCGGCCCTGCGTGCCTGCCTGGAGAAGCTCAGCGAGCGCGCCCGGGCGCTGCTCGCCGGCAAGTATGGCGAGCGCCTGACCTCGCAGGCCATCGGCGAGCGCCTGGGGATGCGCGTCAATGCCGTCGACGTGGCGATCAGCCGCTCGCGGCGCGCGCTCGAGACGTGCATTGGTCGGCGGCTGCAGAGCGCCGAGCCGTGTGAGGGCTTGGGCGATGTCTGACGATGGCCTCATCGCGCGCTGCTGCTCCGGTCAGGCGTCGCCCGCGGAGGTCGTGGCTTTGCGCGCGCGCATCGCCGCGGAGCCGGCGCTGGTCGCGCAGCTCTATGCCGCCGCGCTTGCCGAGTGCGAGATGTACGAGGCCCTCGCGGGCGCGACCATGGAGCCTGCCGCCGAGAGCGCGCCGGAGCGCGCGGCGCGTGAGCGCCGCGTCGTGCGCACGGCCAGCCTG
>JACDGQ010000551.1 GCA_013821615.1 Planctomycetota bacterium | reverse complement strand
GCAGGGCCAGGCGGTAGATCTCGGCGCCGCCGATGATCAGCGGCTCGGGATCGCCGGCGCGCGCCGCGGCCACCGCCGCGGCGAGGTCGGTGAAGACCTCGAAGCCCGGCAGCGTCAGCCCCGCCTGGCGGGTCACAACCAGGTTGCGGCGGCGCGGCAGCGGGCGCAGCTTCAGCGACTCCGCGGTCTTGCGCCCCATGATCACGGCGTGGCCGGTCGAGAGCGCTTTGAAATGGGCGAGGTCCTCGGGCTCGTGCCAGGGCAGCTCGCCGCGGTCGCCGATGCTGCGATTGCGCGCCATCGCCGCGATCAGCGCCAGCGGCGGCATGGCTGACATCTCGGTCATAACGTGGTTCCGGGCCGCAGAGGAGCGGGGAAGAACAGGAGGTCGCGGAGGCGCGGAGGAGATGATGGGCTGTGGAGGAGGCGCAATCCTGCGCCCTTCCTGCCTTCCTCCGCGCCTCCGCGCACTCCTGTTCCATCCTTCTCCATGCGGCGCCTACTCACACCGCCACCGCCGCCTTGATGCCGGGATGCGGGTCATAGCCGGCGATCTGGATGTCCTCGAAGCGGAAGGCGAAGAGATCGGTGGCCTGCGTCGCGAGCGTCAGCGTCGGCAGTGGGCGCGGTTCGCGCGTCAGCTGCAGGCGCGCCTGGTCGACGTGGTTGTTGTAGAGGTGGGCGTCGCCCAGGGTGTGCACGAAGTCACCGGGTTTCAGCCCGCACACCTGCGCGATCATGCAGGTCAGCAGCGCGTAGCTGGCGATGTTGAACGGCACGCCCAGGAAGATGTCGGCGCTGCGCTGGTAGAGCTGGCAGGACAGCTCGCCGTCCTGGACGTGGAACTGGAAGAGCGTGTGGCAGGGCGGCAGCGCGACCAGCTCGGCCTCGGCCGGATTCCAGCCGCTGACGATCAGGCGGCGGCTGTCGGGATTGCGGCGGATCTCGGCCAGCAGCCAGCGCATCTGGTCGACGCCATCTTTCGCGTAGGTGCCGTCCGGCAGCTTGCTGCCGCCGAAGTTGCGCCATTGGTGGCCATAGACCGGGCCAAGGTCGCCTTCCTGGCGGCCGAAGCGCGCGCACGCCGCCGCCGTCGCCCACTCGTTCCAGATCGACACGCCGTGCTCGACCAGCCACTGGTTGTCGGTGCGCCCGCTGAGGAACCACAGCAGCTCGTAGATGATCGACTTGGTGTGCAGCTTCTTGGTGGTCAGCAGCGGGAAGCCCGCGCGCAGGTCGAAGCGCATCTGGTGGCCGAACACGCCGCGCGTACCCACGCCGGTGCGGTCGCTGCGCGGCTTGCCCTCGTCGAGGACGCGGCGCAGGAGGTCGAGGTAGGTCTTCACGGCTGGAATGCTAGGCCGGTCGGGAGGAGCGGAAGAGGCGAGGGTCCAGGCCCCCGCCCTCCGCCTCTACAGGAACTTGAAGGCCAGCGCCACCGCGACGATGGCGGTGATCCACGCCAGCCACAGCCACCACGGGATGGGGCGGGAGCGGCTCTGCAGGGACTGGCTGGTGTTGGCGCCGCGCCGCGAGGCGGTGATCGCGGCGGAGCGGTTGCGCGCCTCGGCGAGGATCTTGCCGGACAGGGTGCGGTCCTCGGCGGGGATCTCGCTCACCCCGCCGACCTGGTCGCGGCGCGCGGCGAGGGCGTCGTAGAGGATGCGCGAGTCGCGGCGCTCCGCCTCGTCCGTCGCCTCCTGGTCGACGACGGCGAAGAGTTCCTCACGCTGCTGGTCGCCCATGCGATCTGGTACGCGACCGACTGGGGGACGTTGTGCCTCCGCGCTGCTCATGGCGTCCGATTTTCAGAGGCGTGACGCACTGGGCAAGGGGCGAGCAACAGATGAATCGATTTACCGTTGTGCAGCATGGCGGATCCGTGGGCGGAACAGGTCGTCGCGCTACATCACGCCGGCGAGGCGCAGGCTGTCCAGGCTCAGCACATAGAGCATCAGCGCGCCGACCAGGGCCAGGCCGATCCAGCCGGCGATGACGCGCGTCAGCGCCGGCAGGGGCCGGCCGATGATGGTCTCGATGGCCAGGAACACCAGCTGGCCGCCGTCGGTGATCGGGATGGGCAGCAGGTTGACCAGGAACAGGTTGAGCCCGATCAGCGCGACCAGATTGAGGTAATAGCCGAAGCCCGCGGTCTCGGCGCTGCGCTTGAGCGCGCCGAAGATGCCGATCGGCCCGGACAGCGTCTTGCTGGAATCGATGCCACCCTGCTCGGCGCTGCGGAAGAAGCGCGGGATGATCTGCAGGGTCTTTACCACCATCGAGTAGGCCTCGTGGTTGGCGATGGTGAAGACCTCGGTCCAGCCGTGGCGGAGCACGTAGGGCGTGGTCTCCGGGCGCAGGCCCAGGTACAGCCCGGCGTCGCGCGGGGTGATGGTCGCCTGCGCGGGCTTGCCCGCGCCGCGCACCACCTCGAAGGCCTGACCGCCATCCGCGGTCCAGGTCAGCCCGGTCAGCCAGTCGCCGGGCTGGAGGTCGGCGAGCAGGGCGTGGCGGGTGGCGTCGGCGAGCGCGCCCAGGTCGACGCTGTGCTCGACGCCGTCGGCGTCGCCGACCTGGATGAAGTCGAGCACCGGGAAGCCGTGGCCCTCGCCGGTGTTGACCACGCGCGCGCCCTGCAACTGGACGCCCAGGCTGGGCGGGGCCTTCACGCCGAGCAGACGCGCCAGCACGAACGGCTTCTGGACGGTGGACAGGGCGTGCAGGTCGTCCTCGGCGATGGGCACCGCGTGCGCCGTGCCGCCAGAGACGTAGGTGACGACCAGCTGGTCGGTCGCCGTACCGCCTGGCCTGGGTTTCACCGGCTCGAGCGCGAGCAGTGCATCACCGGGCTTGAGCCCGGCGGTGGCGAGCGGCCCCGGCGCGCCGTCGGGGGCGGGCGGGATGACCGGCAGCACGCCGCTGCGGATCCCGGCGACCGGCGCGCCGATGCGCTTGACGCCGAAGAAGTCGCGTCCGGTGATGGTGCAGGCGACCTCCTGGCCGGCGCGCAGCACGGTGATGGCGAAGGGCTGACCGGCCTCGAGCCGGGTGCGCAGCAGGGCCAGCAGGTGCTGCTCCGAGGCGACCGCCTGGTCGCCGATGCGC
>JACDGQ010000550.1 GCA_013821615.1 Planctomycetota bacterium | reverse complement strand
ACCGAGAACGGCGCGACCGTGACCGGCACGCGTTCGCCGTGCGCCCGGGTGCCGAGGATGCGTTCGTGCGGATGGAAGAGGCGCACCGTGACGGCGCCGGGGGCGGACAGGCCGATGGCCTCGTCGAGCGCCACCTGGTAGGTGCGCGGCTCCCAGCCGAGGTTGCGCAGCGTCACCACGCGCGTCGTCGCGTCCCCGCGCGCCACCGCATGCGGGCCGTACTCCGCTTCGGGCAGCACCATGCCCTGGGTGAGGAGGTCGCGCCAGCGGCGGTGCAGGTTGTAGATGCGCGCCAGCTTCGGGTACTCGTCGTCGCGCAGCAGCCAGGGGTTGCCGTAGATCTCGGGCGCGAGGATCAGCGAGCGGTTGAAGGCCTGCAGCACCAGGTCGTCGTCCCAGGCTTCGAGGCACGACGAGATGCACACGCCGTGGTCCTCGGTCAGGCGGGTCAGGCGCGGCGGCAGGCCGCGGGCGAGGGCGCCGGCGCGGTGGTGGGTGGCGGTGCCGGTGTTGGCCATGTGCACATCGATGTAGGTCTCTGCACCCTCGAACAGGAAGGTGGTGGCGTAGCGCAGGCCCTTGCCGAGCGGCAGGCGGTGGTTGAGCAGCACCAGGTCCGGGCTGTACTTCCGGCAGGCCTGCATCATCTGCACGAAATAGTCCTGCTTCTCGGGGCGCAGCTGGCCGCACACCCCGTCGAACTTGAACTCGGCCATGCGGTAGTCGCGGCACAGCCCGGACATCAGCGCGATGCGCGCGGCCGCTTGCTCGGGCGTGTCGCCGAAGCCGTCGGGCCCGCCCCACAGGCCGAGCCGGCAGCCGAGCGCGCCGGCGGCGTCGGCGATCGGTTGCCAGCCGTGCGGGTACTGGGCGCGGAAGCGCGCGCTGTCAGTGGTGCCGTAGCCGCGCGGCAGGTCGAGATTGCCGGCGTCCCAGGCGTAGATGTCGAGCTGCATGCCGTACGTGTCGCGCAGCCAGCGGAAGAAGGCGAGATTGGTCAGGGTGTGGGCCTCGGTGGCGCCCTCGTTGGTGTTGTTGATCCAGGTGAAGTACTGGGCGTGCGAGGGGGTGCGCTCGCCCGCGCCGGCGTCGCGCTCGGCATCGGGGTCGGCGACGGTGGTGGGCTTGGCGCCATCCTCCATGATCAGCTCCGCCTCCGCCCAGTCGGCGTGATCGTCCGTGTTGCCGTCCGCGGTCGCGTCGGTCTCGAGCACGACCAGCGCCACGCCGGCGAGCGGCACGTCGACCTCCTTGGCGGGCTGTCCGGCGCGCATGATGCCGCTCGACCACAGCGGCTTGCCATCCCCGCGGACGTGGAACTCGACCGTGCCGCCGGGGCCCTCGTCGTCGACGCCGACGCGTGCGTGGAAGCGCAGCGCGTGGCGCTCGACCCGGATGGTGAGCTGGCTGGCCGCATGCGTGCCCAGCCCATGCGGGAATTCCTGGCCGGCGATGCGCAGCGGGCGCCCACCGACGCTGCGGTCGACCTCCGGCTGGCCGTATTCCTGGGTCATCGGGGCGAGGTCCAGGCTGGCGAGGGGGATGCTCACAGCGGCGTGCGCCTGGGGCATGCAGGCGACGGTCAGGAGCAGGGCCAAGGCGAGGGGGTGGTGGCGCATGCGGTCTCCGTCGTGTGCAGGTTCAGCGTGCAGGCTACGCGAGGGCGACCCCGCACGCCATGGGCGCCGCGACCTTTTTACATGTGATATCCGACCACCTGTGTGAGATGGCAGGCGCTCGGCGTTCAGCCCGAAGACCGCTGGAGTTGCGAGAAAATCAGATGAGCCGAAAGGCGCCAGATCACGTTCAGCGAAAAACAAGTTCCTCGCCATTCGTGGTGGATCCATTGCCTAGTCGGGTATCGTCGATCAAAAACAGGAATTACAGGATCGAATAAGAGGAACGGAGGAACGGAGGACAGCGAAAATATGGCGATGCCGTTTTTCCTGATTTCGCTTTTTCACTGGCTTCCTGTCTTCCTCCGTTTCTCCGTTCCTCTTGTTCGATCAGATTTCGCTCTCCCCGCGATGGCCGGAAAGTCCCCACTTCGGACGACGAGGAACCCAAAACATCTCACTCGCAGCTCGCGGCGCGCACCAAAACTATCCCCCAAACCTGCGCCTATACGCCTGCGGCGATTCCCCGACATGCCGCTTGAACACCGCGCTGAAATACAGCGGATCGGCGAAGCCGAGGCGCGCGGCGACCTCCTGGCAGGTGAGGTCCGAGCCGCTGAGCAGGAAGCGCGCCTGGTCCATCAGGCAGCGCTGCGCGTAGCGTTGCGGCGGCACGCCGAGCGCCTGGCGGAACAGCCGGGTGAGGTGCGTGGGGCTGGTGCCGGTCTGGCGCGCCAGCCATGCCACCGGGCAGGGCTGCAGAGCACGGGTGTGGATCAGGCGCAGGGCCTCGTCCAGGGCCGGGTGCTGGGTTGGCGGCGCGGCCGTGCGTCCGGCACCGGCCGCGCCGAGTTCGGCGAGCAGCCGGTAACCGAGCGCCGCCGCGTCGAGCTGCCAGCCCGGCCGGCGCTGGCGGAACAGCGTCTCGATGCGCCCGATCAGCCGCTCCAGCGCGCGCGGATCGCGCGGCGCGACGCGGTCGGGCAGCAGGCCGATGAGCTGCTGCGCGAAAGGCCCGTCGAAGCCGACGAAGCGCTTGCGCACCGCGCCGCCGACCGCGCTGTAACGGTGATCGCTGCCGCGTTTGAGCAGGAACGCCTGCCCGGGCCCGACCTCGACGTGCCGGCCATCCTGCTCGAGGCGCACCGTGCCGGCCAGCACCAGCTCGACCGCGAGGATGCGCGAGGCGCTGCGCGCGTACGCGCCGTCGCCGCGCCAATGCGAGGCGCCGACCTCGGTCACCACCAGTGGCAGCGCCGGCAGCGGCGGGTCGGGGTAGAGGATGAAGAGGTCGCCGCGCGGCTGGCGCTGGACCCCCGCGCGCAGCACGGTGGTGCCAGGCCCGGCCGCCGTGCGCGGGCGCGGCGCAGGGCTCAGATCACGTACCCCTTCGCAGCGTCGTCCAGCACCAGCACCCAGTCGCAGCCCGCGCCCGCCGTCGGCGGAGTGAAGGTGCGCGTGCCGGCGGCGCGCGGGAAGGTCTCGGTGATGG
>JACDGQ010000549.1 GCA_013821615.1 Planctomycetota bacterium | reverse complement strand
CGCTCGAGCTGCTCGCGGGTGAACACCTGGTGGGCGCCGAGGTGGTGGCCGCGCTCAGCCGGGACGGTGGGTGCACGCGCAAAGAGGCCGACGAAGGGGCGGAAGGCGGCGAACGCGCTGGGCACAGGGGCTCCTGGCAGGCTGGGGACGGGCCGCGGCGGTGCGGCTGTTCAGGCGCCGCCGGCGTGGGCGGGGATGGCGCAGAGCGCGCGCATCCGTGCCGTGGTCTCCTCCTGTTCCGGGAGCACGGTGCGTTCGATCAGCGCGCGACTGTCATCGTCCAGCGCCGCCATCGACTTGCGGTAGTCGGCCAGGCCAAGCTCCTCGCCCTCGTGCAGAGCGCGCAGGACGGCGGCGTTGCCGAGCATGGCCGCCACCGCCTCGGTGGCGCGCGCGAACATCCCCCACGCGCCCGCTCCAGTGGCGACGATGCCGCCAAGGGCGTCGAGGCGGCCGCGCAGCGCCTGCACGCGGTTGCGGTGCGAATCCAGGCAGGTGCAGAGCGCGTGGGGCGGCCGTGCGGCGAAGAAGCCTACCGCCTTGTCGTAGGTCTCGACCGCGGCGAGCTCGCCGCGCAGCAGGTGGTTGAGCGTGGCGATGGCGGTGGCGACCGGATCCTCGAGGGGCGGCGGGAAGGGGGCTGCGAAGGGGATGGCGGTGTCCATGGCTCAGGCTCCTCGGGTGGCTGGAGCGCGCGCCTCGCGGCACGCCTCAGCAGGTGCTTAGCAAGCCCGGGACCAATCACCGGCGCAGGACGGCGCACGCGGCGCAATCCGCGGCCCCTACGCATCCGCCCACGGGCCCCAGCGATGGCTCGTGGCCCCGGCACTGCAGGCCGCACGACCTGACAGGGGTGCCCAGGGCGAAGTGCAACCAGCTGCCGGGGTCAGGGGGCGATCAGCGAGGGGAAGAAGCCGAGCCCGCGGATGCGCTCGCTGAAGATTTTGATCACCATCAGCAGCGGCACGGCGAGGATGGCGCCCGCCATGCCCCACAGCCAGCCGAGCAGCAGCAACCACACGAACACCACCAGCGGGTGGATCTCGAGCCGCTTGCCCAGCACCAGCGGGGTCAGGACGTTGCCCTCGATCAGCACGGTGCCGGCGTAGGCGGCCGGTGCGATCAGCGCCTGGCCACCGTCGGGGATGGTCACGAACGAGGCCAGGGCGACGATCAGCACGCCGGCCAGCGGCCCGATGTAGGGCAGGTAATTGAGCAGGAACGCCATGGCGCCCCACAGCACCGGGTTGCCCACGCCGGCTGTCCAGGTGATCAGCCCCACCGCGAGGCCGACCAGCAGATTGATCACGGTGATGGTGGCGAGGTAGGTGAAGACCATGTCCTCGATCTCGGCCACCACCGCCGCCGCGTTCTTGCTGTTGTAGGAACCCATCACCACGTCCGGTGCCGTCGACCCGTAGCGCAGCCCCGGCAGCAGCGAGACGTAGCGCAGCAGCAGCCGGTCGCCGGAGGAGAGCAGGAAGTAGAGCATCAGGAGGACCTCGAGCACGGCCAGGGCGGCGTTGCCGGCGCCGAGCATCCACGAGCCCGATTCCTGGCTGTGCACTTCGAGCGGACTGACGGCGGGAGCGGCGCCCGCGACTTCGGAGAGCGAATGCAGCGCCTTGGTCGCGGCATCGACCCCCTTGAGCGAACCCTGGGCGTCGTCGATGCGCTCGCGGATGTGGCGCACGGCGTCGGGCAGCTTGGTCATCCACTCGGTGAAGGGGCGCTGCAGGCCGCTGATCGCCAAGCCCATCCCCACGGTCAGGGCCACGATCACCAGCAGCGAGCCCAGCGGCAGCGGCATGCCCCGGCGCGCGAGCAGGCGCACCAGCGGGCGTAGCAGGAAGCTGAGCAGCAGGGCCAGCACCAGCGGCAGGATCAGCTCTTTGGCGATGACCATGACCACCAGCGCGGCAAGGATCGCCAGCCACGGGCCGGGCCCGATGCGCAGACGGCGCGGGCGGTCGGACTGGCGTTCGTCCGCTTCATGGTGGACGGCGACCCGGTCGGTGCGGGAGCGGACGGCGCTGATGATGCGTTGCACGTTGGGTTCCGATCGGGGGATGCGGAAGTAAGAGACCGGACGCTCGCGCTAGCGCATTAGCACCGCCCGTTCCAACGCGCTTTTGGCACTGCCCGTGCTGATCACCAAGCGCACATGCATGCCACCGCGACATCCGGCCGGAACCTCCACCAGCCCACGGTCAAGGCCGCGCCCGCGCGCCGCCGCTGGTGGCTGCTGCTGAAAGGCGTCGCCGTCGGCTGGCACGACGCGCGGGTGAGCCGCCTCGCCGCGTCGTTGTCCTTCTACACCCTACTCTCGCTGGTGCCGCTGCTGGTCATCACCGACGCCCTGCTCGGTTTGGCTCTCGACCGCACCGCGGTGCGCCATGAGATCGACCTGCAACTCACCTCCATGATTGGCGGCGACCAGGCGCGCGCGCTGCGCGCCATGCTCGACCACGCGCAGGCGCCCGCGTTCTCGTCGTGGCAGACGGTGTTCAGCGCGGTGATGACCTTCATCGGTGCCGCCGGCGTATTCCTCGAACTCAAGGATTCGCTCAACAGCCTGTGGCGCGTCAAAGCCAAGGAGCACGTGCGCTTGCGCGACTTCCTGCGCGGCTACTTCGCGCCGATGACCATGGTCTTGGGCTTCGGCTTCCTGCTGCTGGTGTCCTTCATCTGCGAGGCGGCCCTCGCCGCCGGGGTGAGCGCGCTGTCCAGTTGGCAGCCTGGGTTGGCGGCCGCGGTCGCGGCTGGCGACCAGATCACCAGCTGGCTGTTGGCCTTCCTGCTGTTCGCCGCCACCTACCGCTTCCTGCCCGACACCGCGATCGCGTGGCGGGAGGTGTGGCTCGGCGCGGCGGTCAGCGCACTGTTGTTCGTGGTCGGCCGCTGGGCCATCGGCCTGTACCTGGGGACTTCCGACTTCGCGGGCCGCTATGGGCCGGCTGGGGCGATCCTGGCGATCGTGGTGTGGATCTATTATTCGGCGCAGATCTTCCTGAGCGGCGCACTCTTCACCCGCCTGCACGCCGAGTCGCGCGGGCGCCGGGTCGAGGCGGCGGAGAAGGCGCCGACGGCCCGGGTCGCGCTCGAGGCTC
>JACDGQ010000548.1 GCA_013821615.1 Planctomycetota bacterium | reverse complement strand
CAGCTGGGCGATGTGCGTGGCCGCCATCTCCGCCACGCTCAGCGTGCGGCCGTCAGCGCCGCTCAGCAGCGGCTGCAAGGCGATGAAGGGGATGTCGGCACCCAGGTGCCGGGCGAGGGCGACGCTGTAATAGCCACCACCGAGCAGATCCCCATGCAGGTAGACGAGAGGCGGCTGGCCGTTGGCGGGAGTCAGCTCGATCACCGGGCGGACCTGCTCGCCCGTGGGATCGAGCAGCGCCTGCGTCAGGCGCTCGATGGTCGGACCGGCGAAGAGCACGGTCATCGCCAGGCGGCGGCCGGTGACCTGCTGGATGCGCAGGATCATGCGCACCGCGAGCAGGGAGTGGCCGCCGAGCGCGAAGAAGTCGTCGGTGATGCCGATGCCGGTAGTCCCGAGCAGCTCCTGCCAGATCTCGATGAGCTGATGGTGGAGCGTCAGCGACGGTCCCGGTGGCGGCGCATCGAGCGCGCTCGACGAGGCGACGCTGCGCCGGCGCGTCAGCGCGATCGCGGGCACCGGCAGGCGGGCGCGGTCGACCTTGCCGCTGACCTGATGCGGGAAGGCATCGAGCACCAGGACGTGCGCCGGCACCATGTAGTCGGGCAGGAGGGCGGCCAGGAAGGAGGTGAGCTCCGCCGGTTGGGCGCTGGCGCCGGCGTTCAGGGTGGCGTAGGCGGTGAGGTAGGCGCCGGTGATCGGCGACGTGCGCGCCACCACCACCGCCTGCTTGACCGCGGCGTGGCGGCCGAGCGCGCTCTCGATCTCGCCGAGCTCGATGCGGTAGCCGCGGATCTTGACCTGGTTGTCATTGCGACCGCGGAACTCGATGTCCCCGGACGGCAGCCAGCGCCCGAGGTCGCCCGAGCGGTACATCCGCCCGCCCGGGGTGAACGGGTCCGCCACGAAGCGCGCGGCGGTCAGCTCGGGCGCGTTCAGGTAGCCGCGCCCCACCCCGACGCCGCCGATGCAGATCTCGCCGATGCAGCCGATCGGCAGCGGGTTCATCGCGCTGTCGACGATGTAGACCTGGTAGTTCTGGATCGGCTTGCCGATCGGCACCGTGCCGGCCGCGGTAAAGGCCCCGGGCGTGAGCTTGAACGAGGTGGTCGAGATGGTGGTCTCGGTGGGCCCGTAGATGTTGAGGATCGGCACGCGCGGCAGGATGCGGTCGACGTCGCCGGGCGAGAGGTTCTCGCCCGCCGCGCCGATGATGCGGATGCAGGCGGGGATGCGCTCCGGCATGTCGTTGAGGATGGCCAGCTCGGAGGGCGTGGTGGTCAGGCGTGGGATGCCGTGCCGTTCGGTGAGCGCCAGCACGCCCTCGAAATCGGTGCCTTCCGGGGCGACCACCAGCTGCCCGCCGTTGCAGATGCTCTGCAGGATCTTGCTCACCGAGCTGTCGAAGGTCACCGACGACTGGAACAGGGTGCGGTCGACCTCCAGGTCGCGGTAGCGCGCGATGGTCGCCAGCACGGCGTTGACCGCGCTGCGGTGCTCGATGACCACGCCCTTGGGCGTGCCGGTGGAGCCCGAGGTGTAGATCACGTAGGCGACGTTGGTCGGCCCGGCGCGGGGTCCGAGGTCGTCGCCCGCGAGCTGCGCGAGGGTGGTCTCGAGCGCGGCGGGGAGGGCGGTCGCCACGCCCGCGGGCAGCTCCGCCAGGGTGCCGCTCTGGGTGATGATCAGGCGCAGCCCGGCATCGGCGGTCATGTACGCGATGCGCTCGCGCGTCATCTTGCGGTCGAAGGGCACGTACCCGGAGCCGGCCTTGAGCACGGCCAGGATCGCCACCACCAGGTCCAGTGAACGGTCGAGGAAGATGCCGACCAGGACCTCGGGCCCGGCGCCCATCGCGACGAGGTGGCGGGCGAGGCGGTTGGCGCGGTCGTTCAGCGCGCGGTAGGTGGTCTCGCCCTGGGCGTGGATCACCGCCACCAGGTCCGGGGTGCGGGCGACCTGGGCCTCGAAGAGCTGGTGCAGGCAGATGTCGGCGGGGAAGGGGACGGCGGTGCGGTTCCACCCGGTCGTGACCAATGAGAACTCGGGCGGGGTCAGCAGGGGCAGGTCGGCGACCATGCGCACCGGATTGTTGAAGATCCCACCAAGCAGGACCATGTAGTTGGCGATCAGCCGCCTGATGGTCGCCTCGTCGAAGAGGTCGGTCGAGTAGCGCACGCTGCACGCAGGCACGGCGCAGCCCACGTGGATGCTCAGCACCAGGTCGAAGATGGTGCTGCCATTGTCGAGGTGGAAGAATTCAGCGCCCAGGCCGGGAGCGTCGAACACCGGCCATACCGAGCGGTTCTGATAATCGAACATCACGTTGGTCAGGCCCTGGAAATCGGCCGCGCGCCCACCGGACAGGGCGCGCACCACCTTGTCGAAGGGCACCAGCGCGTGCGCGCGCGCCTCGGCGAGCACGGCGCTGACCCGGGCGGTGAAATCCACGAAGCCCAAGGTGGCGACGCCTGCCGTGCGGATCACCAGGGTGTTCACGCACATGCCGACGAGGTGGCGGAGCTCATGGGGCCGGCGGTTGTCCACCGGGATGGCGATCGGGATGTCCTCCGCGCCGGTGAGGCGGTGGAGCAGGGCGGCGAAGGACGCGATCAGGATGCCGTACTTGCTCTGCCGGGCGTCCGTCGACGAGCCCTCCAGGGCCTGGATGAAGTGCTCCGGCAACGGCACCTCGATGCGCCCGCCGTGGGTCGTCGGCAGACGCGGGCGGGGGCGGTCCACCGGCAGCGCCAGCGGCTCGACGCCGGCCAGCTGCCGCAGCCAGTAGGCCAGCTGCTGGCCGTGCGCCTCGCTCGCGCACCACTCGCGGTGCCAGGCGACGAAATCCGCGTAACGCGCTGCGGGCGCGGTATCGACGGGGATGAGCGCGGCGCCCGAGCGGTAGGCGGCAGAGACGTCCTCGAAGATCGTGGGCAGCGAGCGGCCATCGATGATGAGGTGGTGGGAATTGATGAACAGCAGGTGGAGGTCGTCGTGGACCCGCACGACCAGTGTACGCCAGGGCGGCGCGGCGGCGATGTCGAAGGTCCGCTTGCCAGCCGCGCTGGCCAGCGCCAGGGCCAGCTGCCGCCGGTCGTCCGCTGGCGCGGCGTCGAGGCCGGTGAT
>JACDGQ010000025.1 GCA_013821615.1 Planctomycetota bacterium | reverse complement strand
GCACGTGCGTGCGCTGCTCGATCCCTTTGGCGTGAAGATCGACGCGCGCTACGGCGACGGGGCGGCCGATGACGGCATGATCGCCTGGCTCGAGAGTCAGGCCCAGACCGTCGGCCGCGCGCGTCCTGAGCTGCGCGGCTGGCTGCGCCATGCGATGCGCCAGCTCGCGCGCCTCGACCCCGATTATCATCTCGAGCCCGTGGTCGCTGCCGCCATCGCCAGCGCCGTGCGCCAACGCAGCCTGCCGTGGTCGGGTGTGGTGGTCGCGGCTGGCGTACTCGCCGCGCTCGGCGCCGGCCTGTGGTTCTCGCTGTGGCGGCTGGCACGCGGCCCCATCCCGGTCGACGTCAACGCCGAGACCATGGAGAACGTCGAGCCCATCGATCTCGACACCGATGCCGATACGCGGGCGCGCCAGACCGGGTCGCATACCGACGTGGGGTGAGGCGGGTCCGCTCAGAACGCGGTGGGTGCGGCCGGATGGGCGCCATCCACCTGTGGCAGCTTCTCCAGCGCCATCTCGCCGGCGCGCTTGAGCGCGTGGCTGGCCGCAGCGGCGGCTGCGGAGAACAGCGCCCGCGACGGCTCGTCGCGCCACTCGCCCAGCACATAGATGGCGGCGATGCGCACCTGCTGGTCGCCGGCGGTCGCACGCGCGCGGATCTGCGCGAGGCGCTGACGGTCGTCTACGCGCTGGTACAGATAGATCGCGAGGTCCTGCATGCCGCTCAGCGCCGGATCATCCAGGCCGCGCGCGAGGCGCGCCAGGGCTTCGCCATCGCGCACCTCGACCAGGGCGCTGAGCGCCTCCCGCCGTACCGCCAGATGGCGGTCGTCGAGGGCCAGTGCCAAGCGCGTGCGCAGCGGCTCGCGCGCGGGTTTCGCGCCACAGGCGGCGAGATCGAGGCCGAGATGCTGGGTGAAGAAGGTGCGGATCCGTTCGGGTTCGTAGCGGCGGTCGAGCAGGGCGATGAGCCGTGCATCCAGCCCGGCGACGTTCGAGCGGCGCAGCAGATTGATCGCCTCATGGCGGACGGTGTCGTCATCGCTCCAATCCTCCATGACATGGACCACCGCGGCGATCTCGTCGGGCGTGGTGAGGCGCGGCACCTCTGCCAGGAAGTCGGGTGACAGCCGCGGTGGCTGTCCGGGGGCCGCTGATTTGTCGACGAAGCGCAGCAGGGCCGCGTTGGCGGACTGCAGCGGAGGCGCGGGAGTGACGGCGGGCGGAACGGCGTTGGACTGGATGGTGGCCGCAGGTCCGGCAGCTGGCGACGCGGCCGCGTGAAGTGTGTCTGGTGCCGCGAGCGCGACGGAGCGCTTGGCGGTCGACGGGCGCAACACCAGGACGATGAGGGTCGCGAGCATGAGGCCGGCGCACCACAAGAATTTCGTCATCACGAGGGCGGCCTGGGGAATTTGGGCTGGGAATAACGGGTGCGCGAACGGCACAGTTGCGCCGCGCCGCATCATTGGCGCCCAAAGTGATTATCAAGTTGACAGTTCCGCATCGGATGCCTATTCACAGTCCGCGAATTGCGCCTTGGCGCCATTGCGATATCAGCACCCCACATACGCCCCGCCGCTCCCTCCAGAGGTCCCGTCATGCCCGCCCGCTCCATGCTCTTGGTCATCCTGTTCCTGGTGTGCGGGCTGCCCGCCCAGGCGGCGGTGCCGGCCGATCCCGGCCTCGCCCAGGGCGGACTGGCCGGATTCTACTACGCCACGCCCGATTTCAGCGGACCAGCTCTGATGGTGGTCGATGGCCAGGTCGATTTCGACTGGGGCACGGGAGCGCCGCTTCCCGGCATGCCCGCGGATGACTTCACCGTGCGCTGGCTCGGGCAGGTCCTGGCCACCGACAGCGAGGATCTGACCCTGGTGGTGCGTTCCGACGACGGGGTGCGCCTCTGGCTGGATGGCGTCCTGGTGATCAACGACTGGGTGGCGCGTGCCCCGAGCGAATCCCGCTACACCTTCCCGGCGCTCGCCGGTCATGCCTATGCCCTGCGACTCGACTATTTCGAGGCCAAGGGCGGGGCGGTGGCGAGCTTGGGGTGGGAGAGCACGCACCATCCCCGGCAGGCCATCCCGTCCGCCAATCTGATCCCGCTGCTGCAGCCGTCGCTCATCGCGATCCCCGCCACCTCGGCGGTCTCGCCCGTCTGCCTGGTCGGCATGCGCCGCCCGGATGCGCAGGTCCAACTCAGCGCCGATGGCGCAGTCAGGAAGGTCAAGGACCTGCCCGAGACCGGTTTCTACGCCGATGTCCCCCTCGACGCCCAGCGCGCCATCAGCATCACGGTCGATGGGCAGGTCGCCGACGTGGCGTGGACGCCGTCCGAGGTGACCGGTGACCACCACGTCGTGATCCGCGCCGGCGATGCCCTGCTGCTGACCGCGGCGCGTGCGGTCGTCTACGACCTCATCACCGATTCGGGCGTGGTCGCGACCGGCCGGAAGCTCAAGGCCGGCGCGACGCGCGTGGAGCGCTTCCCGGCGCCAGGCCAGTACGCCGTGCTCGTCAGCGATGCTACGGGCGCGAGCGCCGGACGCATGGATATCGAGGTGGTTGGCGTCAACTTTGACGGCCCGGTCGCCTGTCAGGTCGGCTTCCGTCGCGAGAAGGGCGTCGAGATCAGCGGCGCCCCCGCCGACCGCGTCGAGTTCGCCAGCGCCGACGCGTCGCTGCTCGACGTGGCATTCAAGGAAGTGACCGACTACGGCGTGCGCATCTACCTGACCGCCCAGCGGCGCGGCGCGCCCCTGGCCGTGGCGCGCCTCGCGGGCGGCGGTCCGATCATCGGCACGCAGGTCATCGACGAGTTCACGCTGTCGACCGATGCTCTGCTGGCGGCCGTGCGCAACGATGAGAACGGCAGTGCCGGCGTCGCCATGACCCTGCGCCCGTGGCTGCCGGACCTCACCGCGCAGTTCCGCATCTTCGCCCACGCCACCACTTTCGAGGGCGGCGGCAAGGCCCTGGACATCAGCAGCAACGATGTGAAGACTTTCGTCGATCCGGCGACCGGCGAGACGTGCGGCCTGTTCGAGTTCCAGCTCGCGATCCCGGACGGCGAGAGCCTGTACTGCTTCAATCTGGCCATCGATCAGCACAGCAACCACGGGACCACGGTGGGCGGCAGCGCCTTCAATGGCGCCGCCTGCGACTTCACCGTCAACAAGCTGAGCATCGAGCAGGGCGATGTCACCGCCCACCAGCTGGTCATCAACGAGGGCGCGTCCAACGCTGACGCCAACCATCACGGCAAGCACAAGAAGGACCACCCCATCCTGCTCGACACCAGGGCAGCCGGCAGCCTGGTGATGACGCCTGATCCCGTGAACGGCGCCACCTTCGACTGCGTGAAGGAGGACAACTGGCGCCCGATCATCACCGGTACGGCCAAGGCCAAGACCGGCCTGTATTCGGTGGCCATCCACAACACGCTCTTCAAGGACTGCATCGAGGTCTACTCGAACTGCAAATTCGAACTCAGCGCGACCATCGAGAAGGCCGGCAAGGACAAGCTCTTCCGGGTCTATCCCGGGACCAGCGTGACGATCAACTGCAAGCTCCTCAAGAAGGGCACCAACGATCCGGCGACGCACACCTTGTTCGTGACCGGTACCACCTCCATCCCGTTCGAGATCACCTGTCCGAAAAAGGAGGGGGAGACGGTCACGCAGAAGGTCGACGTGTATGCGCTCAAGCTTCCCGCAGGCGATTATTCCGCGAGGATCCTCAGCTCGTCCAAGGACAAGATCTTCACCGTCACCGACCGTCAGACCCTGAACAACATGCTCGATACCCTGCACGGCGAACTGGGCCATGTGACCACCGGCAGCGCGGGCGTCAGCCCGGGGACGGCGACCATCGTGTCGGGTGGCATGACCGGCGCCTTCACCGTGACCATCACCCAGACGTTCAACGTCACCTACGACGCCGCTACGGATTTGCAGAACTTCCTGAATCCCGGTGGGAGCATGGCGTGGTCGCCGACGGAGATGGCGAAGGCGCCCGAGGGTGAGATCACCAATTGGGGCCTGACCGTGGATTACATCCAGCGCCATGAGACCGGCCATGTCGAGACCTGGGACGCCGAGAAGGTGGCGAACCGCGTCGAGACCGCGCATGGCAGCGGCACCGGGGCGACCGCTGCGGAGGCCAGCGCGGCGGCGAACGCCGCGCTGACCATCGAGGCCAACGCCATCCGCACCATTCCCGCCCAGATCAAGACGGCCGACGATGTCGCCCAAGCGGCCTTTCACCTGACGCCGCGCGGCGGTGTCGACGTCGGGCAGTTCAAGATTCCCGGCCGGGATTGATCGATGGGCCTCGCGCGCATGCGGTGGTGCCTGATGGTCGCGACCGCCATGCTCGTCGGTTGGCGCCCGGCCGCCGCGGGCGAGGCGGCGCCGGCGCAGGTGCCACGTGAAGCGCCACCGCTGGCGGTGCGCTGCATCCCCGATCCGATCGTCCTGGGCGTCACCGCCCTGACGACCTGGAGCATCATCGCGCGGCCTTCCTACGACGGCTCGCCAGGGGATGTGATCCTGTCCCGCGACCACGTCGACCGCATGGTCTTCGGCATGATGACCGAGGTGACGCTCGCGGGTGAGAGCGATGGCTTCTCGAGGACGCGCGAGCGCAGGGTGTTGCCGGTCGCCGAGGACCAGATCCTGACGATGCCAGTCGAGGTGATCATGCCGGGCTGGCGGATGTTCGCGAGTGGAGCCCGCAAGCCCTTCGCCGGCATGCTCGAGTGCTGGTGGGACATCGGCGAGCTGGCCACCACCGCGAAGACCCCGTTGGCGCTGGTCGCGCCGCCGCCGCCGGCGTCCCTGCCTGGCGCCGCCGACCCGCCGCCGCGCGTACGCCAGGCGTTCCAGGGGCTGGATGGTGGATTGGTCTCGACGCCCGCGCTGACCACGGCGGATGACCTGATCTTCCATCTGACGCGCGTTCCGGATGAGTACGCCCAGCCCGAGGCCTGGGCCTCGGGGGCGATCGAATGGACGCGCCTGCCGACGCGCGCGGGTGGCGCGACCGTGGTGTTCTCGCCGTTCCGGGCGGGCCTCAGGCAGCTGGCTGGCCCCGGTGGGGTCGCCGCGGCGTTGCCGGCTTTGCCGTGCGACCTGCATTTTCCAGTAGCGCAGGCCTTGCAGGATCCGCGTACCGGCCTGGTTCCGCCTGGGATCTACAGCGTGCGCCTGGCCATGGTCAGACGCACTGTGCCGGTCGGCGGCGATACCAGCGGTCCGCTGATCCTGGTGCTGGCGCACACTCCGCACCGCTTCGTCCAGATCCTCGCCCGCGACGAGCAGCCGGTGCCGCTCTGTCCGGCCTGCGGCGTACGCCTGCCCAGCGATCCGGCAGCGGGCCACGTCCACCCGTGAGGCGCCGGCGCGTCACCGGTCGCGCCTGTCGGCCTCACTCCGCGTAGCGCACCCAGAGTCCCTTTTCGAGCACCTCCTGGGGCAGGAAGCGCGCCTTGTAGCTCATCTTGCGGCAGCCGCGCACGAGAAAGCCCAGATAAAGCCAGCGCAGACCCTGGACGCGGCAGTGCTCGACCTCGGCGAGGGCCATGAAGGTGCCGAGGGCGCGGTCGCGCTGCTGCGGATCGTAGTAGCAGTAGACGCTCGACAGCGCGTCGCTGAAGCGGTCGCAGATGCTGACGCCGAGCAGTCGGCCGTCGCCGTCGCGCGCGTGCAGCTCGCCGCCGCCGATGCCGCCGTCGGCGGTGAGGAAGGGCGCGGGGTCCTCGACCTCCTCCTTGCCGTGCACGTCGAGTTGGTAGGCGCGGAACAGCGCGCGGCGCTCGTCGTCCAGCCCGCGCGGCTGCCAGGAGACCACCAGGTCGCGGTTGGCCCGGGAGCAGCGGCGCTGGTCGCGGCGCGGGCTGAACGCCACGACGTCAACGCGCACCGGCTGGCAGGCGTCGCACGCCGGGCACATCGGCATGTAGAGGTGGTCCCCCGAGCGGCGGAAGCGGTGGTCCATCAGCTCGCGGTAGGGGATGTCGCGCGGCGGGTTGGGCTGCGGGTGGAAGGCGTGGAACTCGCGACCCGGCAGGTACGGGCAGGGGCCGCAGTGGTAGACGACGCCGCGCATCCGCTCAGCGCCCGGCCCGCCGCGCGTGGCGGCCGCGCGCGATGGCCAAGCGCGAGAAGGACCCGGCGCGCATCGCGCTCAGGCTTCCGTCGCCGGAGGCAGCGCCACCGCTCCGGCCATGACCTCTTCGGCGAAGTAGCTGGAGCGCACGTAGGGGCCGGAGGCGGTGTACTTGAATCCGGCCTCGCGGCCCCAGCGCTCGTAGATGGCGAACTGCTCGGGGGTGACGAAGCGGATGATGTCGTGGTGCTCGAGGCTTGGCCGCAGGTACTGCCCGACCGTGAAGACGTCGACCCGGTGGCGGCGCAGGTCGTCCATCAGGCGGCGCACCTCGTCGTCGGTCTCGCCCAGGCCGACCATGATGCCGGACTTGGTCACGATCGACGGATCGCTGCGCTTGACCAGCGCGAGCAGGTCGAGCGAGCGCTGGTAACGGGCTTGCGGTCGGACGGTCGGATAGAGCCGCGGGATGGTCTCGAGATTGTGGTTGTAGACATCGGGCCGGGCGCGGACCACGGTTTCGATATCCGCTGGGCGGCCCTGGAAGTCCGGAGTCAGCACCTCGATGAGGGTGCCGGGCGAGCGCCGGCGGATCGCCGCGATGGCGGCGGCGAAATGCGGCGCGCCGCCGTCGGCGAGGTCATCGCGGTTGACTGAGGTGACCACCGCGAAGCGCAGGCCGAGTTCGGCGATGGCCTCGGCCAGGCGCTCCGGCTCGCTGGCGTCGAGCGGCGCCGGGGCCTTCGCCCACTTCACGTCGCAGAAGGTGCAGGTGCGGGTGCAGTGGTCGCCCATCAGCATGAAGGTCGCGGCGCGCTTCGACCAGCATTCCTGGCGGTTCGGGCAGGTCGCCTCCTCGCAGACCGTGACCAGGCCGTGCTTGCGCACGATGTCGTTGGTCACCGCGCTCTCGGCGTTGGCGGGCAGGCTGCGCCGGAACCACTCGGGCAGGCGCGGACGGGTCGGGCTGATCGGGACGACGGGCATGGCGCGAAGCATGGTGGTCTGCAAAGGATGGGAAGCCCGGGATGGGATCCCCAGCGCGCCGTATGCACGACCACGGCCTGCCCGGCCGCTGGCGCAATCGACGCGTCTCCCGCTATTTCTTCTCGAACCGCTTCAGCGCCTCGATCGCGCGCTGCTGCCCCTGCTCCGCCGCCTTCGTCCACCAGGCGACGGACTGATCGAGGTCGACTTCGACGCCCCAGCCCTTGGCGAAGCAGTCGCCGTAGGCGACCTGGGCGACGGGGTGGCCGAGCTCGGCGGCCTTGGCATACCAGTGACAGGCCTGATGCAGGTCGCGCGGCACGCCCCAGGCATAGGTGAGATGGTCGCCGAGGTTGCACATGGCGTGGGCGAAGCCCTGGTCGGCGGCCTTGCGGTACCACACCACCGCCTGCGGGTAATCGCGCGCCACACCATCGCCGGTGGCGTAGCAGACGCCGAGGTTGTTCTGCGCCAGGGCCAGGCCCTGGTCGGCGGCCTTGCGGTACCAGAAGATGGCTTCCTCCTGGTTGCGGGGCATGCCCAGTCCCTTCTCGGCGCAGTCGCCGAGGCTGAACTGCGCCTGGGCCTGGCCGCCTTCGGCAGCGCGGCGGTACCAGGCGGCGGCGGCGACGTGGTCGCGCGAGACGCCGTGGCCCTGCGCGTGGCAGTCGCCGAGGGCGTTGAAGGCCTCGACCAGGCCGGCCTCCGCGGCCTTGCGCAGCCACAGCACCGCCTGCACGGCATCGCGCGCCACGCCCTGACCGCGCAGCAGGCAGGCACCGAGCTGCAATTGGGCGTCGGGCAGTTCCTGGAGGGCGGCCTTGCGGTACCAGGTGACCGCCTGCTTGGCGTCACGCTCGCCGCCCTCGCCGGTCGCCAGGCAGTCGGCGAGGTTATGCTGGGCCTTGGCCAGACCCTGCTCGGCGGCGCGCCGGTACCAGGCCACGGCCTGGACCGGATCGCGCGGCAGGCCGTGGCCGTGGCGGTGGCAGTTGCCGAGGTTGTTCTGCGCCAGGTCCAGCCCGTGGGCCGCAGCCTTGCGGTACCACACCATGGCTTCGCCGTGGTCCTGGGCGACGCCGTCGCCATTGCGGAAGCAGGTGCCGAGGTTGTTCTGCGCGGTGGCGTAGCCCTGCTCGGCGGCCTTGCGGTACCAGTGCACGGCCAGGCCGAGGTCGAGCGGTACCCCCATGCCCTTGCGGTAACACACGCCGAGGTTGTTCTGCGCGATCGGCAGCCCCTGCTCGGCGGCGCGGGTGAACCAGACCACCGCGCGCGCCAGATCCTGGGCCACGCCCTCGCCGTTGCGGAAGCAGGTGCCGAGGTTGTTCTGGGCCAGCGCCAGGCCCTGCTCGGCGGCGCGCGTGAACCAGGTCACCGCCTCGGCGAAATCGCGGGGCACCCCGGTGCCCTTCATGTAGCAGGTGCCGAGGTTGTTCATCGCCAGCGGCAGGCCCTGTTCGGCGGCGCGCCGGTACCAGTGCACCGCCTTGACGTAGTCGCGCGGCGCGCCGTCGCCGGTGCGGAAGGCGGTACCCAGGTTGTACTGCGCCGTGGCTTGGCCGCGTTCGGCGGCGTCCAGATAGCGGAGGACGGCCGGATGGTCGTCGGGGTTCTGGCGCAGCTCGTCGGCGAAGGAGTCGATCGGCGTGACGACGTGGGTGCCGGTGCCCGGGGCCATCACGATGCGCTCGTCGTCGGGCAGGTCGTCGAACGGCGTGCCCGGCTCGGGCAGGGGGAGGCGGCCAGCGACGGCCTGCGGCTTCAGGGGGAGGGGGTCGGGTCGGGTCGCCTCGGGCACCAGGTCTTCGAGGACCACGAGGGGAACCTCATCGAGCGGCAGGGGGGCGTGGCGCAGCCACTCCGGGATATCCAGCGCGGCATCAGCCCCGGCCGGAGCCTCGCTGCTGGCCACGGTTGGTTCGTGCAGGGGGGTGTCGTCGACGACCGGGATGGCCATCGCGCGTTGCGCTGACGCAGAAGGCGGTGCGGCCGCCGCGGATGGGGCGTCCGGCGTTTCCGCAGGCGCCTCAGCCGTGCTGACTGGCGCGTAGCTGGAGTTGGAGATGGCGGCGGTCGCGCAGGTCTCGGGCAGCGTGAGCGGGTCGTTGTCGTTGACGGTCTGGGCCGCGGCGCGGTCGATGGCGACCTGGGCCAAGGTCGCATGGGTCCCGCCGTGGGCTTGGCCATCGGGCCGCACGGCCAGATCCAGGGGCGCGTCATCATCGTCCTCGGGAATGCCGAAAGGCGGCACCAGGAAGACGTTGGCTGGGGGTTCGGGCGGCGGGGTGTTGCGCATGCGCTCAAGATCGAGCAGCCGCTCCTGGGCGGCACGGCGCCAGCGCTCATCCTCGGGGCTGTCGGGCGGCAGCTGGTTCGGGGGATCCGTCGGGCTCGGCATGATCCTCGTATCCAATGCCCTCAGATTCTCATCCCAAGCGGCACTGGCAACAGGCAATACGCCCTGCTCTGAACTCGCGTAGGCGGAGCGTGCATGCGGACTTGCGGTACCGGCCCGCGCCGATCCGATGGCCGGCATGCTGAAAGACGAAGCGGAAATCATCGTGCGCTCGGGTAATGGTGGTCCCGGCGCGGCGACCTTCTACCGCGAGAAGTTCATCCCCGAGGGCGGCCCGGACGGTGGCGATGGCGGCACGGGCGGAGACGTGATCTTCGTCGCCAGCCCGCACCTCAACACCCTGTCGCTGTTCAACCGCCGGCGGCACTGGAAGGCCAAGCACGGCGATCCTGGCAAGGGCAGCAAGTGCTTCGGCAAGGACGGCGAGGATCTCATCGTCAAGGTGCCCTGCGGCACCATCATCCGCCTCGCCGACACCGGCGAGATCATCGCGGACCTGACCGAGATCGACCAGAAGGTCACGATCGCGGCCGGTGGCAAGGGCGGCAAGGGCAACGTGCGCTTCAAGAGCTCGACCAACCAGACCCCGCGCCAATTCGGCCCGGGCGAGCCGGGCATCGAGATGAAGCTCAAGCTCGACCTCAAGCTCATCGCCGACGTCGGCATCATCGGCTTCCCCAACGCCGGCAAGTCGACGCTGCTGTCGCGCCTGTCCAAGGCGCGGCCGAAGATCGCGCCCTACCCCTTCACCACCCTCGAGCCCCAGCTGGGGGTGATCGAGCGGGTCGACCGGACCCTGGTCCTGGCCGACATCCCCGGACTGATCGAAGGTGCGGCGGAGGGGGTCGGCCTGGGCCACACCTTCCTGCGCCACGTCGAGCGCTGCCCGATGCTGGTGCACCTGGTCGACGGTTCCGATGGCGACGTCGCTGAGCTCGCCAGGCGCATCGCGGTGCTCAACGAGGAGTTGCGCCGCTTCAGTCCGCTGCTCGCCGAGAAGCCCCAGCTGGTGGTGATCAACAAGGCCGACACCCGCGAGGACCTGGCCGAGGTCGCAGCCGGACTTGCCAAGCGCCTCAAGCAGGAGGTACGCTTGATCTCCGGCGTCTCCGGTGAGGGTCTGCCCGAGCTGGAGAACCGCCTGCTCGAACTGGTCCCCACCATCAAGGAGACCTGATCATCGGAGATGAGCAGCATGAACATCAAGGAAGTCTTGCGCGCGATGGTGCAGCTGCGCTCCTCCGACCTCTTCCTGAAGGTCGGCGGGCCACCCCGGGTGCGGGTCGATGGCACCGTCCGTCAGCTCGGCAACACCGCGCTGACCAAGGACGACCTCAAGGACGCCTTCCTGCTCGTCATCGACGAGCACAGCCGCGAGACCTTCAAGAAGACCCATGAGGTCGACACCGCCTTCGAGGAGGAGGGCCTCGGCCGATTCCGAGTCAACTGCTTCATGCAGCGCGGCAACATCGGTTTCGTGCTGCGCCACGTGCGCAGCGACATCCCCGAGTTCAAGGACCTGGGGCTGCCGATCGAGACCTTCGAGCGCTTGGCGATGCTGCGCCGCGGCCTGGTGCTGGTCACCGGCATCACCGGCTCGGGCAAGAGCACGACCCTGGCCTCGATCATCGAGTACATGAACCGGAACACCAACCGGCACATCATCACCGTCGAGGATCCGATCGAATACAGCTACGTCGACGACCGCTGCATCATCAACCAGCGCGAGGTCGGCATCGACACCCGCGACTTCAAGAGCGCGCTGCGCAACGCCATGCGCGAAGCGCCCGACGTCATCCTGATCGGCGAGATGCGCGACATCGAGACCGTGCAGGCCGCGATCGACGCCGCTGAGACCGGCCACCTGGTGCTGTCCACGCTGCACACCATCAACGCGCAGCAGACCATGGAACGCATCATCAACTTCTTCCCGCCGTACCAGCACACGCTCATCCGCATGCAGCTGTCGATGGTCTTCCAGGCGGTGGTCAGCCAGCGCCTGGTCCCGCGCAAGGAGAAGGCCGGCCGCGTACCCGGCCTCGAGGTGATGATCGCAACCCCGACCATCAAGCAGATGATCGAGGAGGGCCGCACGCCTGAGCTGTATACCGCGATCCGCGACAGCGAGCACTACGGGTGCATGACCTTCAACCAGAGCCTGTTCAAACTCTACGAGAAGGGCGACATCACGCGCGAGGACGCGCTCGCCACCTCCGACAACCCGGACGAGATGGAGATGCTGTTCCGCGGCATCCAGCGCGGATCGTCGACGTCGCTGCTGCCGTCGATGGGGAGCAAGAAAGGGTAGGGGAGCTGACGGCTGACGGCTGACGGCCACTCGGCGCAGAGCGCCGAGCGGCGTGTCCAGGCGATTCGGATCGACCACTCCGTTCCGCGTGCAGGTCCGGATCGAACCAAGCCGTCAGCCGCCAGCCGTCAGCCGTCAGCTGATAGCCAGCATCGCATCCAGTATATTCCCCATCAGCCGCTCCGCGACCGCCTGTTGCTGCGGCAGCAGCCGCTCGCCATCCGTGACCAGCGCCGTCCCATCCGCCTGGCCAGTCGCGTAGCGCACGTAGTCCAGGTCATCGCGCACCCATGCGGCGATGGTCGGGGCATCGACCTCCGGATGGAACTGCAGACCGAAAGCGCGCCGGCCGAGGCGGAAGGCCTGGCATGGCGTGAGCTCGCTAGAGGCGAGGTGGATGGCGCCGGGCGGCAGTGCGAGGATGTCGCCGTGCCAGTGCAGGAAACGCTCCTGGTCGGGTAGGCCGCGCAAGGTGGGCTCGCCGCTGGCCGTGGCGAAGCGCACGGGAAACCAGCCGACCTCGAAAATGCGCGTGCCATCCGGGCGCAGGTGGGGGCCGACCTGCGCGCCGGCGGCATGCGCCAGCAACTGCGCACCGAGGCAGATGCCGAGCACCGGATGGTCGACCGCCAGGGCATGGCGCAGCAGCGTGACTTCAGCGGCGAGGAACGGCCAGCGCCCATCGCCCAGATCACCTACGCCCATCGGCCCGCCCATGACGATCAGCGGGCTGCCGTCGTCCGGCAGGTCGGGGACCTCGGCGCCGCGAGCGAGGTCGATGAGTTCGCACGCCAATCCGCGCGCCGCCAGCAGGCCGGCCAGGCGGATGGGACCTTCGGCCTCGGCATGGATGAGCACGAGGGCGCGCCGTGTGGTCTCGGCGCCGGGACCAGGTCCGCCGCCGATCATACCGTCGACACCATTTGCGCCCCATCCACATAGATGGTCGTACCGCTGATGAAGCTGGCACGCGCGCTGGCGAGGAAGGTGACGGCCGCCGCGAACTCCTCGGGACGGCCGAAGCGGCCGGCGGGGATGCGCGCGATCATCTCGGCGCGGATCTGCGCCTCGCTGCGGCCCTGACGGCCGGCGTTGTTGGCCACCAATTCGTCGATGCGCTCGGTGCCGACGATGCCGGGCGCGACGCAGTTGACGGTGATGCGCTCGGGCCCGAGCTCCTTCGCCAGGGTCTTGGTCCAGCCGTGGATGGCCGGACGCAGCGCGTTGGAGAGGATCATGTTCGGCAGCGGCTCGCGTGCGCCGGCGGAAGTGATGGTGATGATGCGCCCGCCCTGGCCGTGCGCGCGCAGCAGCGGCAGGAAGGCCTTGGTGGTGCGCACCGCATTCAGCAGCACCAGTTCGGTGGCCCTGGCGAAGGCGGTGTCATCGAGCTGGTCGAAGGTGCCCGGCGGCGGACCGCCGCCATTATTGACCAGCACATCGACGCGGCCGAGCTCGCGGCCGACGCGCGCGGCGAAGGCGATGATCGCCTCGGGCCGGGTCACATCGAGGGCTTCATGGAGGACGCGTCGCCCGGTCGCGGCCGCGATCTCGGCTGCAGCCGCGGCGACCTTGGCCGGGTCGCGGCTGCAGATGGCGAGGTCGGCGCCCTCCTCGGCGAGCAGGCGGGCGCTGGCCTTGCCCAGCCCGCGGCTGCCGGCCATGACCACCGCGACCTTGCCTGAAAGACCGAGATCCATGGGCGTGCTCCTGCGTGGCGAGGATTCACTGCCGCGCTGGGCGCAGGTCAACTGTTTGGGCGGCGAAGGCGAGGCAGGGGAGCGCGGTCCCAGGAAATGCCCTCACGGGATGGGTGGGACTCCGGGGTGGTGTTTCCGTCGCATGCTGCGGCCTCCACCGGTGGCGGTGGTCAGTCAGCCGCGTACGGTCTCGGCATGCCGTCCCCAGCAACCCCGCTGTTCACCACGCACGAGCGCCTGTGGCGGGACAACCGCTACGTCTATCCGGTCATCAGCCGGCGCGCCAAGGGCCTGTCGATCGGCGTCAACCTCAACCCGGACATGGCCTGCAACTTCGACTGCGTCTACTGCAGTGTCGACCGCAGCGTGCCGGCGACGGTACGCAGCGTCGACCTGGCAGTGGTGCGCGCGGAGCTGGATGCCCTGCTCGTCTTGGTCGTGAGCGGTGGGCTCTGGGCGGTGCCGCCCTTCGACCGCACCCCACCCGAACTACGCCGCCTGAACGACATCGCCTTCAGCGGCGACGGCGAACCCACCGCCGCGGCGGAATTCCCGGCCGCCTGCCGGCTGGCGGACGAGCTGCTGCGCTGGCACGGGGCGGCGGCGAAGATCGTGGTCATCACCAATGCCACGTTGCTGCAGCGACCCGAGGTCGCGGCGGCGCTGGCCTTCCTCGATGACGTGCCGAGCGAGATCTGGGCGAAGCTCGACGCCGGCACCGAGGACTACTACCAGCGTGTTGACCGCAGCAAGGTGCCGTTGGCGCGCGTGCTGGACAACCTGCTCGCCGCCGGGCGGCAGCGGCCGATCGTCATCCAGTCGCTGTTCATGCGGCTTGATGGCGTCGGTCCTTCCCAGGCGGAGATCGACGCCTACGGCATGCGCCTGCGCGCATTGGTCGACCAGGGCTGCCGCATCCGGCTCGTCCAGGTCTACACCACCGCGCGCGCCACTGCGGAAAGCTTCGTCACGCCGTTGCCTGCAGCTGATGTCGATGCGATCGCCCGGTGCGTGCGCGCGCTGGGCATCGCGGCAGAGGCGTATTACGGCCCGGGCTGACCTGCGCCCAGTGATGTCGGGGCAACGCAGGGCCCTGCCCCAGTGGCCCGCGAACCTTCGGTAGTTCCGGCATCTTACTCTCTGGCAGGATCTTCCAGGCTGGCACATACGAACAGGCGCTCGTGCATCCACGTTTCAGCCGATTCGCCGTCAATCATTGTCGTATCGACCTTGATCTCGTGGTCGGTTCCAGGTATGATGTGGTATTGGGTCTTCCGGAGGCACGCGTGTGCCCCTGATCAAGTGAGCAAACCATGTCTACCATCCGTATGCGTTCCGGATTGTCCCTGATCGAGGTCATGATCGCCATGACCATCCTCGTCGTCGGGCTGGGCACGCAGTTCGACTCCCTGGTCACCTCGCACCGCGCCACCGACCGCGGCAAGAACCAGGCCCTGGCCTACCAGGAGATCCAGGCACAGAT
>JACDGQ010000547.1 GCA_013821615.1 Planctomycetota bacterium | reverse complement strand
GGTAGCGGGCGTCGGCCACGGTCTCGTTATTGTGGCCGATCGTGGTGCTGAAGACGCGCGTCTTCTTCGCGCCGTACTCGTGCGTCCAGACGACCACGGTCTCGGTGTCATCCTGTTTGCCCTTGGCGAGGGCGTGCGCGCCGAGGATCTGCACGTTGTTGTAGAGCTCCTCGTTGACGGTCGTCCAGTTGGCGAGGCCCTTGACGATCGGGTTCTCGGCGTCGACGAACGTGATGGCGATGGGCTTCTGCGCGCCGTGGCCGGTGGACTGCATGCCCATGTACTCGTACCAGGCGGCGTTGGGCGCGCCGGCCGTCACCGGCTTGCCGAAGTCGCCGAAGCGGTAGCAGTGCATGGCGCAGTGCAGGTTGACCGCCGGGATGCCGTCCTGGTGCGGCTTGAGCACGCCGGCGATGACCACGGGATCGCTGATGTCGGCGGCGCACTCGTCGTGGATGACCAGGTCATAGCCCTTGGCGTAGTCGGGATGGCCGTAGATCGGCAGCGCCGGTTTGGTGCCGTGGTCGTCGACGTGCACCTGGGTGATGACCAGGTTGGCGCGCTGCTCGAGGCCGAGCTTGAGGATGTCCTTCTGATGCGCGTAGTCGTGGCAGCAGCCGCCAGTCAGCAGCAGCACCTTGAGCGGCGCGGTATCGGCGGCGGAGGCCGCGGTCCAGGTGGAGATGGCCAGGAGGAGGACGGACAGCGTGCGGGTCATTGGGGGGTTCTCGGGGGTGGTTTGCGGGGAGGGAGGATGGGGGCGTGCGCCGTTGGTGTAGGTCGTCGCTATTGCACTTCTACCACATGCGGCCGTCCGACGTTGAGCCCGGGTGATGGTCACGCGCGGAGCATGCGATCCGGGCACGCGTCCCCAAAGGAATAGACCGCGCGACACTCCCGAACGTTGCAGGAAATCTGCACGGGCGCCCACCCGCATCTCCGCCCACGGAACGTGGTGGGTCGCGCGACCTTTATTTCCCCTCCTTGTGATGCTTCGGCTTCTCAACCGGGGTCTCCGCCGGTGCCGCTCCGGTGAAGAGCTGCGCCTTGGGGATGATCTCGCGGTCCTGGCGTGCGCACTGCCACATCAGCTTCATCGCCGCCGACGCGCCACCCTGGTAGTACTCGAGCTTGAGGTCGTAGCGCTTGCCGGCTTCCAGCGCGATGGTGCCGGTCGATTCGGTCGGCGCCTGGTCGCGCCAGGCGTCGACCACCAGCTTGCCGTCGATCCACAGGCGCGCGCCATCGTCGGACAGCGTGGTGAAGGTCCAGGTGTCGGTGAACAGCGGCATGACCTGGCCGCTCCAGCGCGCGCTCCAGTTGGACGCAGGTACCGCGGGATCGGGCTGCTCGCCGTCGCCCCACTCGAAGTCGACGGTCTCGTCGGTGCGCGCGGTCAGCAGCTCCTTGAGCTCGTGGCCGCTGAAGAACTCCGCCTTGAGGCCGCTGCCGACGCCGCTGGCCAGCAGGTGGAAGCGCGTGCGCGCACCGGAGCGTAGCGGCGTGCCGGCGGCGTTCTTCACGTTGATCACCGTCAGCGTGTACTCGGTGTCCGGCGCCAGCGGCGAGAGCGTCAGCGCCACGCTGCGCCGCTCCTTGCCGGTGAGTGCGGCCTTGACCACGGTCACGCCGTGGTCGACGGTGTAGCTGGCCGGATCCTCGGCGCCCGCGGGGTCGAGCGGCCCCGAGAAATCCACGGTCACGGCCGTGGGGTTGCCGGCGCTGGCGCCGACCAGGCTCGGCGGCAGGCGCACGCTCAGCCCCTCGAGCGGCTTGCCGTTGAGGTCGGCGATGCGCGCGGTCACCAGCGGCGCGCCGCCCTCACCGCCGCTGAGCTTGATGAGGATCTCGTTGGCGCCCTTGAGCAGCTTGCAGGGCAGCACGAAGGCGTCGCGCTGCAGGGTGCCCTCGGCGGTGAGCAGCGCGCCGACGCGCTTGCCATTGATCCATACCAGCGCCTGCCCGCGCACGCCCAGGTACAGCGCCGCCTCGGCCGAGGCCGGCGCCTCGATGCGGGTGTAGGCGAACGCGACCGCGCCACGGCGGTGCTCGTGGTCGCGCAGCCGCGCCGTGACGTTGAGTGCATTGGCGTCGGCGCGCGCGTCCCGCCACGCGACCTCGACGCCGCGCAGAGTCGGATAGCGCGCATCGAGATCGACCGCGCCACGCTCCGGCGGCAGCGCCTCCTGCAGCGGCTGCGCGCCCTTGGGGGCGTCGAACAGGCCGACCACCTTCCACTCGGCGAGCGGCGCGGCGAGCTCGGCATAGAACTGGCGTCGCGGCTCGCGGCCGAGCTTGACCTCGTCCATGAGCGCCTCGCAGCGGGCGAGCGCGGCGCCGCGCTTGGGCGGCACCTTGCGGTTGTCGTTCCAGCCCTCGACCAGGAAGCGCACCGTGGTCAGCACGTGCGCCGCCTGCTGGTTGGCGGGGTCGGACTTGAGGAAGTCCGCGTACATGGCGATGATATGCTCGAGGCGCTGGTCTTCGGGCTGGCCGCCAAACTGGCCCTCGGCCTCGCGCAGCAGCTGCAGCGCTTCCTCGGTCTCGGGGATCAGCTTGGCCGCCTCGACGTCCTTTTGCAGACGCTCGGCCGGCGCGGCCGGCGCCGGGGTCTTGGCGCGCAGGTCGATCTGGATACCGCCGTTGCCCAGACGGTGCTCGCATTCGGCGGTCTGCAGGCCCATGCCGTGGCTGCGCTTGCCGTCCTGCGCCGGCTGATCGGTCCAGGACACGCCGCCGCCCCAGTTCGCACCCTTGGGCAGATCGCCGTCCATGATCACCTGGACCTTGCCGTCCTCGAGGAACTCCGTCCGGCCCCAGGCGACGTTGCCCCCGTACGAGGCGAAGCCGTTGCTGTCGATGAGGTGGCCGTCGAGGCGCATGGCGCCGACCGGCACGATCAGCGCCACCCACTCACCGGACTTCGGCAGCGGCCCGCGCGGCCAGCGCTGCGCGGTGCCGGGCTCGCCCCACGGCAGCAGGTCCTGGCCCCACAGCGCGCGGCGCCAGTCCTCGGTGGTCGAACGCACCTCGACCATCAGCTCGTCGGCCGGGTGCGCGGGATCGATGCGCACCCACTGGCGGATGGCGCGGCCCTGGTTGCCGCTCGCCGCGCCCGGGCCGACCG
>JACDGQ010000546.1 GCA_013821615.1 Planctomycetota bacterium | reverse complement strand
CACCACCGGCGCCGCGTTCTACAGCCCACGCGTGCGCACCCGCCTGGGCGAGAACGGCATGCTGCCCGCCGACCTCGCGGCGATCAGCGGCACCGGCGAGGGCGGCCGCGTCACCGCCGAGGACATCGACCGCTACCTCGCCGAGGGCAGCCCGATGAGCCCGATGCGCCAGGCGGTGGCGTCGAGCATGCTGCGCTCGTGGGAGCGTCCGCTCGCCACCGTCGCTCGCCCGGTGAAGATCGACCCGCTGCTCGCCCACCGCCGCACCATCGCCGGCCGGCCGAGCGCGACCATCTACTGCATGCGCGCGCTGGCGCTCGCCCTCAAGGACGACGACCGCATGGTCCACCGCATGGTCGGCACGCGCATCAACCGCCCGTCGTCGATGGACCTGGCGGTGGCGGTCGAGGTCGGCGACGGCGTGCTCACCCCGGTGGTGCGCAAGGTCGACCAGCTCGACCTCGCCGCCTTGACCGTCGCGGTCGAGACCGCAGTCGAGAACGCGCGCAAAGGCCGCGTCAGCGACCTCGGCGACGCGGTCTCGACCATCACCAACTACGGCACCTTCGGCCTGACCTGGGCGACCGCCATCCCCGAGCCCAGCCAGAGCATGATCCTGGGCATCGGCGCAGTGCAGTACGTGCCCGACTGGAACCCCGCCGAGAAGCGCTGGGACCGCGCCCGCGAAGCCGAGCTGACGCTGACCTTCGACCATCGCATCGCGGACGGCGGGGCCGCCGCGCGGCTGCTGATGCGGGTCGCGGAACTGCTGGAGCATCCGGAGCGGCTCTGAACGGAGGGAAGACGGGGAAGGCAGGAGGGGCGGAGGGAAGAAGGGAAGAAGGGAATTCCAGACGCGCATCGCGACCGCATGCGGTCATGCCAGGTGATGGAGTCGCCCCGCGCGCATTCACGCGCGATTCGCCCTTCGCCTCGCACCTTTTCCGGCTGTCCCTTCCGCCCTCTTGCCGTCCCCTTCTTCCCTCTTGCCTTCCCCTTCTCCCCAGGCGGCCCTTGCACGCCCCCGCTTCACGAGGGATCATAGGAGGCGGATATTGCCCATGCCCACCATCCTCATCGTCGACGATGATCAGCTCGTGCGCCGCTTCCTGCAGGCGCTGCTCGGTGCGGGCCACACCCTGATCGAGGCGGCGGGTGGGACGGACGCGCTCGCGGCGGCCACGGCCCAGGTCCCCGACCTGATCATCACCGACGTGGTCATGCCGGGCATGGACGGCTGGGCGCTGGTGCGCGCGCTGCGCTCGCGGCCGGCGACCGCGCTGGTGCCCGTGCTGTTCCTCACCGGGCTCGATTCCGCGGAACACCGCACCCATGGCTTCCAGCTCGGCGCCGACGACTACGTGGCGAAGAACTGCGACGCCAAGGAGATCCGCCTGCGCGTGCAGCGCATCCTCGACCGCAGCCAGGCGTTCAAACGCCAGACCCGCGAGGTCGCGCGCCAGCACCGCTCCGGCATGATGGGCGACCTCTCCGTGATCGGTCCGGCCTCGCTGCTCATGCTCTTTGAGATGGAGCGCAAGACCGGCGAGCTGCATCTCAAGCACGACGACCAGGAGGTGCGGCTGCTGCTGCGCGACGGCCGCATCATCGACGCCGGCGGGCGCGAACCGAGCGACGCGCCGGAGGAGCACGTCTATCAGGTCCTGGGCTGGGCGAGTGGCGAGTTCTTCCTCGCCTCGACCACGGTCTCAGGCGAGGACCGCATCGGCATCCCGACCTCGCACCTGCTCATGGAAGGCGCACGCCGCCTCGACGAGGGCCGCCGCGGTTAGCGAAAGTGAAGGCCACCGCAGGGACGCAGAGCTGCGGGTGGCTTCAGCTGCGGTTCCTGAGTCGGGATCCCTCGTGGCGGTCG
Source organism: Planctomycetota bacterium (assembly GCA_013821615.1). GTDB lineage: Bacteria > Planctomycetota > UBA11346 > UBA11346 > UBA11346 > BOG-1363. The sequence continues at coordinate 1,252 of JACDGQ010000546.1, read as the reverse complement.
GGTGCGCGTCCTCAGCGCTGCGGCCGCCAGCCCTGCAGCGCCGGCAGCGCCGCCGCGAGCGCCTCCTGCACCGCCTCCAGTCCGTGCTGCAGACCGGCTCCGCGGCCGGCGCGGGCCGAATCCTCGAGCTCCTGGCAGGCCGCGCTCATCGCCGCCAGTCCGAGCACGCGCGTCGCGCCCTTGAGGCGGTGCGCTGCCTGGCGGATCGCATCGGGGTCCTCGGCCTGCACCGCCGCGGCCAGGCCGGCGAGGTGCGCGGGCGCGTCGGCGACGAACATGCCGATCATCGCCGGAATGCTTTCGTGATCGTCGCCGAGCTCGCGCTGCAGGGCGTCGAGCTCGGCGAGATCGATGACGGCGGTGCGCGGCGTCATCATGCGCCGGCCCACGCCTCGACGCGCGCGTCGAGCAGGTGGATGAGCGCCTTGGTGCCGAGCTCCATGAGCAGATACGGTTTGGCGATGAGGTCGTCGGCGCCCTTCGGCGTGGCGCGGAAGGTCTGGTCGAACTCGGTCGCGCCGGTGACCAGGATCACCGGCGTGCGCGCGTAGCCGGGCAGCGCGCGCAGGCGCGTCACCAGCTGGAAGCCGTTCATGCCCTGCATCATCACGTCGCTGAGCACCAGCGGGAAGTGCTGAGCAGCGGCCGCGGCCAGCGCCGCCTGGGCGTGCTCGACCGGGTTGACCGCGATGCCGACCTTGGCCAGGGCCAGACCCATGGTGGTGCGCGAGAGCCCTTCGTCGTCGACCACCAGGGCGGTGCAGCCAGCGATTTCAGGCGCGGGCGTGGTGGCGCCGTTCAGGGCGGCCAAGCGCTCGTGCGCCTGACCCAGGGTGCGGCGCGTCGAGGTGCTGAGCTTGCGCGGCGCTTCCAGCAGCTGGCGGGCCAGGGAGCCGGCGGCCTCGGCGAGGCGCGCGATGGCGGTGTGCTCGGCCGCCGCGGCACGGCTGGCGAGCTGGTGGAAGAGCCGCCCGAGCTCGACCAGCTGGGTCGAGGTGTGGGCCAGGGTGGTCAGCACGCGCCCGATGTCGGCGAGGGTCGCGGTGCACTGCCGGGTGAAGACCCCGGAGTTCGCCTGGAAGTGGTAGGTGCGCGTGGTCGAGATCATGCTGGCGCGGCCCGCGGGCAGCGCGATCTCGGGCAGCACCGGTTGCACGGGCAGGGGCGGCGGGGGCGCGAGCGCGGCGGATGGCGCAGGCAGCGCGGACGGCGGCGCCGGCATCCCGGCGAGCTGCGGCAGCTGCACCTGCGC
>JACDGQ010000545.1 GCA_013821615.1 Planctomycetota bacterium | reverse complement strand
AGGCCGCGCACATCGCGCGGCTCGCCGCTGACGGTGCCACGGCGATGGTCGGCGACGGCATCAACGACGCCGCCGCGCTGGCACGCGCCGATGTCGGCATCGGCCTGCGTGGCGGCCTGGCGGCGGCGCTGCCCGCGTGCCACGCGTTCATCACCGGGGATACGCCCCTCACCGGACTTGGTGAACTATTCGCCGGCGCGCGCCGTGCGCGCACCACCATCATCGCCATCCTCGCGGTCTCGAGCGCGTACAATCTGGTCGGCGTCGCGCTCGCCGCCGCCGGCATCTGGGGCCCGCTGCTGTGCGCGGTAGCGATGCCGGCGAGTTCGCTCAGCGCGGTGCTGATGGCGGCGGGCGGCGGGTATTTCCGCACGCGCGACGACGTCGCCGTACCACACCCCTAGCTGTCTGCATCGCCGTCGCACGCGGGCCGCAGGTCGGAATTTCCGACTCTGCCACCATTTCTGCACCACCGCGAGGCAGGTGCGACGGGGCAGGCGGCATGCCCCGTCGCAGCGCGACCCTGCGGAATGCGCGAAGGACCCGGCAGCCGATCTGCATTCCGCACCTTCAACCGGAAAACGGCGTGAAACTGCAAGCATTTACGCCTTTTCAACGCTTGGCATGCGCATCGCTCAGGGTCTCGTGCAAACCTGATCCACGAACGCCTCCAAGGAGATGCCATGCGCCTTCCCCTCATCCTCGCCCTGATCATGTGCTCCGCCGCCACCTCCGTCGCGCTCACCGCGGAAAAAGAGACCCAGCGCGACAATCCCACCGCCACCACCGCCCCGACCACGCAGGCCTGGTCCTGCAACGACATGTGCCCGATTGACGGCAAGCCGGTGAACAAGGTGGTGAAGACCTCGGCCTTCCACCCGGCAACCGGCCCCAAGACGCCCGACCTGATGGTCGGCTTCTGCTCGGACGACTGCCGCATGGCCTACGACAAGAGCCCGGCCACCTACGACAAGGAGATCGCCACCCAGATCCAGCATCGTCGCGAAGCGGCCAACCCCAAGTCCAACTGAACCACCTGAGCAACGTGGTCACGTGTGCGCGCAATGCCGCGCACCGCGATCACCCTCATCAAGGAACACCCCATGACGTCGACTCCCACCACCAAGTCCATCGACACCCTCAACTCCTTCCTGCGCGGCGAGATCTCGGCCGTCGAGACCTACGCGCAGGTGATCGAGAAGCTCAAGGACACCCCGATCCCCAAGCTTGCCGAGAACCAGGCCTGCCACAGCAAGCGCGTCTCGGCGCTGCGTTCGCGCATCATGGCCCTCGGCGGCACCCCGGCCGAGAGTTCGGGCGTGTGGGGCTCGCTCGCCAAACTGTACGAGGGCAGTGCCAAGGTCTTCGGCCGCGACGCCGCCGTCGCCGCAATCGAGGAAGGCGAGGACCGTGGTCTTGCTGATTATCGCAAGAGCTACCCGGAGCTGGATGCGACCTCGCAGGAGCTGCTCAGCACCGTGCTGCTGCCCAAGCAGATCGGTACCCATGGTGTCGCCCGCGACATCAAGCATCTGGGCGTCGACAAGGCCCAGAAGGGCGTCGCGCGCTTCTGAGAGCCGCTTCGCCGGCGCACCACAGCGCGCCGACCGCCCCGCCATGGTCCTCCATGGCGGGGTTTTTTCATGGCGCGGCCATGCGAATGAATCGCGGACTGCTGCGATGCCGCCTCGCCCATCGCCATTCGCGGCCAGCCCGCTAGCCTCGCCCGCCCATGGACGAGACCCAGCCCGCCGCCCCGCGTCTGAGCAGCATCTCGAGCCAGCAGTGGCGCTCGGGCACGGCCGCGTGGCTCGGCTGGTTCTTCGACGGCCTGGACATGCACCTGTACACGCTGGTCGCCACGCCGTTCGTGGCGCAGCTGATGGTCCTGGGAGTGAAGGATCCCGAGGTGCGCGCGAAGAGCGCCTACATCATGGCCGCCTTCCTGTTCGGCTGGGCGGTCGGAGGCGGTTTCTTCGGCGTGGTCGGCGACCGCCTCGGGCGCAGCCGCGCCCTGGTGCTGACCATCCTCACCTACTCCTGCTTCACCGGCCTCGCCTTCTTCGTCGAGACCTGGTGGCAGCTCGGCATCTGCCGCTTCCTCGCCGCGCTTGGCGTCGGTGGTGAATGGGCGGTGGGCGCCGCACTCCTCGCCGAGACCTGGCCACGCACCTGGCGGCCGTGGCTGGCCGCGGTGCTGCAGACCGCGGTGAACGTCGGCGTCATGGCCGCCACCCTCGCCAACCAGCTGCTCGCGGACCAGCCGCCCCGCACCTTGTTCCTGGTCGGCCTGCTGCCGGCGCTGTGCACGCTGTGGATCCGCCGTGGCGTGCCCGAGACCGCGGAATGGCATGCGGCCAAAGCGCAGGGACTCGCCACCGGTCAGCGTGCGCGCATCCGCGATCTGTTCGCTCCCGGCGTGTGCCGCGTCACCCTGGTCTCGATGGGCGTGTGCGCCGGCGGCCTGACCGCGCACTGGGCGTTCATGTTCTGGCACATCCAGCAGCTCCGCAGCCTGCCCGAAGTGCAGTCGTGGACGGCCGGCGAGCAGGCCGTGCTGGCGAGCGGCATCCTGCTGCTGGTGATGGTGACCTCGGCGCTCGGCAACTTCCTGCTCGCGGCGCTGGCCCGCCGCATTGGCTACCGCCGCGCGATCATCGCAGGGTTCCTCACCTACGGCGCAGTCATGGCGACCTGCTATGCCGAGCCGCGAACCCTCGGCCAGATCAAGCCGTTCCTCGCCGCGGTCGGCCTGTGCCAGGGCGTCTTCGCGCTCTTCACCATGTACCTGCCGGCGCTGTTCCCGACGCTACTGCGCACCACCGGCGCCGGCTTTTGCTATAATATCGGACGCATCGCCGCCGCCGCCGGCGCGGTGGTGTCCGGACTCGGCATACTGCACGACATGCGTTGGGTGCTGTTTTCCGCCGCGCTGCTGTTCTTCCCTGCCGCCGGCCTGGCGTGGTTCCTGCCGCGGGACCGGGTCGGGGATGCCGAAGCAAAGTAGAGCCGGCGGTGCGCGCGACGCCTACGGCCGTTCCTCGATCTCGATGCCCACCTCCGCAAGCAACCGCCGCTGCGCCGCCCACATGCGCTTCAGCTTGGCCGGCGTCACATCGTCATACCCGACCAGG